>JACQOY010000229.1 GCA_016207765.1 Deltaproteobacteria bacterium
ACGACCGTGTTGTTTTTCCATTCGATTGTTTTGAAATTCATATGATTGTAGGGGCGTATTGCAATACGCCCCTACGAAGATAATTTTTTCTTCAGCAGTTCATTCACCACCGTTGGATTTCCCTGCCCCTTCATCTCTTTCATCACCTGCCCCACAAAGAAGCCGAAGAGCTTGTCTTTTCCGGAGCGATACTGCTCCAACTGTTTGGGGTTGGCGGCGATAACGGCGTCGATCACTTTTTCAATCGACCCGGTATCGGAGACTTGTACCAGATTTTTCTCCTTGATGATTGCTTCCGCGTCTTTTCCGGTCTGAAACATTTCCTCAAAAACCGTTTTGGCGATTTTGCCGCTGATGGAACCGCTATCGATCAGCTCGATCAGTTTTGCAATCTGGCGCGGACTGATCTTCGATTGCTCAATTTCGATCCCTCCATTTTTCAATTCGCGCAGAAGCTCCGTCATGATCCAGTTGGAAATTTTCTTTGGCCCCGCGGGGTAGGCCTTCACCGCTTCTTCAAAATAATCAGCCATGGTCTTTTCGACGGTGAGCACCTGCGCATCATATTCCGGAATCTGGTATTCCCTCGCAAACCGCGCGGCCCGGGCCGGCGCCAGCTCGGGCATCTCTTTTTTCACGAACTCGATCCACTTTTCATCGACCAAAAGAGGCACCAGGTCTGGATCGGGAAAATAGCGGTAGTCGTGCGCCTGTTCCTTCGAGCGCATCGATTCCGTTACCCCCCGTTTGGAATCCCACAGGCGTGTTTCCTGGACAATCTTTTCGCCGGCGGCGATGGCCGCCTTCTGGCGTTCGATCTCGTATTCAATCGCCTTTTCAACAAACTTAAACGAGTTCATGTTCTTTAATTCCACCTTCGTTCCGAATTTTTCCGATCCAACCGGCCTGATCGAAACGTTGGCGTCGCACCGCATTGATCCTTCATCCATATTGCCGTCGCAGACGCCGCAGTAGCGGAGAATCGAACGCATCTGACGAAGATATTCCGCCGCTTCTGCGGCGGAGCGGATCTCCGGCTCGCTGACGATTTCAATAAGTGGTACGCCCGCGCGGTTTAAATCGACATGCGAAACGGTTTCGTCCCCATGTTCATGAAGAAGCTTTCCGGCGTCTTCTTCCATGTGAATCCGGGTGAGTTGGACCCTTTTGTTCTTTCCATCGATCGGCACATCAAGCCATCCGCCGAGGGCCAGCGGCTCTTCGTATTGCGAAATCTGATAACCCTTGGGCAGGTCGGGATAAAAATAATTTTTCCGGGCCCAGATCGATTTTTTTTGGATGGCGCAATTAAGGGCCAACGCCGCCTTGATGGCAAAATGGACAACCTGCCGATTGAGAACCGGTAAAACCCCCGGAAGTCCCAGACAGACGGGACAGGTATTCTGATTGGGAGAGGCCCCAAAAGCGCTTGAACAAGAACAAAAAATTTTACTCTTTGTAAGAAGCTGGGCGTGCACCTCAAGGCCGATAACCGGTTCAAATTCCACGGGTTCCTATCTAGTCATCCTGCTTGACAGAGTCAAGCCGCGTTTGATACCGTCAACCGCTCTTATCCGGAGTGCCAGAGGGATCGGCCCTATGATGGCACAGCAACCCTTCGCCAAATGCGAAGAAGGTGCTAATTCCAGCCTTGTTTGCTACTGCGTAGCGCATATGTAAGGTGATACTCAAGTCCGCATAGGCCGTGGAAAAAAGTATCACTTTACTTGTGCGTGGACCGGTAAACAGGGAAAGATAAGGAGAGTGAAAAAAAGCCTCTTCTTAAATCGGAATTTCAGGAAACGGTTTATGAAGGGGTTTTTTTATTTTTATGGAATCCATACTCGAAGCCATTGGCGATACACCGGTTCTGCCGCTTAAAAATGTGGCGAAGTCCCCGGCTGAGGGGGCGGCGAAAGGGGCCGAAATTTTCGGCAAGTACGAGGCGGGAAACCCCAGTTTTTCGGTCAAGGACCGGATTGCCCTCGCGATGGTCGAAAAGGCGGAAGCGGAAGGAAAGTTGAAGCCGGGCACACTGGTTGTCGATGCCACGGCGGGCAATACGGGAATCGCTTTAAGCCTGGTTTGCGCGGTGAAGAAATACAAGCTGATTATTTTCATGCCGGAGGACGCCAGCCTTGAGCGGCGCAAGATGTTCGAGGGGTTCGGCGCGCAAATGCGCATGACCCCTTCGGCGGAGGGCATTCCCGGGGCGGTGAAGAGGTCCGAGGAATTCATGAGGGAAAATCCGAACAGTTTTGCCCCTCGGCAGTTTGAAAATCCGGAAGTGAAAGAGGCCCATCGCCGGACAACCGCCGTCGAAATTTTAAACGATTTTCCCGATGGGGTCGACGCGCTGGTGGCCGGAGTGGGAACAGCAGGGACCATCACCGGCGTGGGCGAAGCGCTGAAAAAACATTTTCCCGGGACGAAGATTGTTGCGGTGGAACCGGCCGCCTCCCCGGTTATCTCCGGGGGAAAGCCGGGACGTCACAAGATTCAGCAGTTGGGACACGGTTTTGTGCCGAAGAACTACAACCGGTCGATCGTCGACCAGGTGATCACGGTCACCGATGACGATGCCTATCAGATGACCCGCCGTCTTTCGAGACAGGAAGGGCTTTTGGTGGGGATTTCTTCCGGAGCCAACGTTCATGCCGCAGTAAAGGTGGCGGGCGAACTGGGGCCCGGCAAAAAAGTGCTGACTTTCTTGTGCGATGCCGGGCAGAGATATTTCAGCATCGAACAGTTTTTTAAGGGGGATGTCATAACTCCCCCCAGCCCCCTCTTACCTTAAGAGGGGGAGATCAAGGAATTATGATCTATACAAAGGCCTTGAAATGCCGCGAATGCGGGCAGGAATATCCCAAAACACCGACGCACGTGTGCGAGTTTTGCTTCGGGCCGCTGGAAGTGGTCTATGACTACGAGGCGATCCGGCGCGATTTGACGCTTGAAAAGATTGCCTCGCGCCCCCCCAACATGTGGCGTTACAAGGAACTCCTTCCGCTCGATTCCGATCCGACGATCGGAAAACAGGTGGGGTTTACCCCCTTGAGAAAATCCAACCGTCTGGCCAAAAAACTGGGGGTGGAGGAACTTTATATCAAAAACGACGCGGTGAACTACCCGACCCTTTCTTTCAAGGACCGAGTTGTTTCGGTGGCCCTCTCCAAGGCCCGTGAATTCGGCTTCAAGACGGTGGCCTGCGCCTCCACCGGAAACCTGGCCAACTCGGTGGCCGCCAACGCCGCGGCCGGCGATTTTGAAAGCTTTGTTTTCATCCCGTACGATCTGGAACCGACCAAGGTTTTGGGGACGATGATCTACGGCACCAATCTGGTGGGCATCCACGGCACATACGACGAGGTGAATCGCCTTTGTAGCGAGATTGCCGGCAAGCACAAATGGGCCTTTGTGAATATCAACATGCGCCCGTACTATGCCGAGGGATCGAAGTCGATGGGTTATGAAATTGCCGAGCAGTTGGGTTGGAAAACGCCCCGGCATATCGTGGTGCCGATGGCCAGCGGCTCGCTTTTGACCAAGATCGACAAGGCCTTTGGGGAATTGCACAAGATCGGCCTCATCAGGGAAAACAACGCCAAAATTTACGGCGCGCAGGCGACCGGCTGTTCCCCCATTTCCACGGCCGTCAAAAACAAGTGGGATATTTTCAAGCCGGTAAAGCCGAACACCATCGCCAAATCGCTGGCCATCGGCAATCCGGCGGACGGCTTTTACGCCGCCAGATCGATAACGCAGACGGGAGGGTGGTGCGAGGACATTACCGATGAGGAGGTGATTGCCGGAATCCGCCTTTTGGCCGAAACGGAGGGAATTTTTGCCGAAACGGCCGGCGGTGTGACCGTTGGCGTAGCCAAAAAATTGATCGAAGAGGGGAGGATCCCGAAAAACGAGTCGGTTGTCCTCTGCATCACCGGAAACGGGCTGAAAACCCAGGAGGCGGTGGTGGATAAACTGGGAAAACCGCCGATCATCAAGCCGAGTTTGAGCGAATTTGAGGAATTGATCAAAAACAAGGGAGGGTTCCCGCCGAGCGCCGATCCCAAAGGGGGACCCCTTCGGGGCTGAACAGGGAGGATAAAGCGAGGTGGGAGCGGAGAGCCGATAAGAATAATGAAGTTTGTTAATGAATTGTTGGATAAAAAAGGAGAATAATCATGGCAAAAAATATCCGGCGCAAGGTCTATGTCACCTTTCCCTCTGCGCAGGTGAAAGAGGCGATTATTTGCGACATGTACGACAAATACAAGGTTCGCTTCAATATCCGGTCCGCCTCGGTGAATGAACAGGTGGGGTTGATGGCGATAGAGTTGGAGGGGCCGGAGGAGAAGGTGGCCGAGGCGATGAAATTTTTCCAGTCTCGCGGACTCACGGTGGAACCGATCGAGATGAATGTGATCGAGGGATAGATGATTTTGTCATCCATATTAGACCGGATCGGAAACACGCCGCTGGTCAGGATCCGCGGGATGACGGGGCATCTGCCGCCGAAGGTCGAAATCTACGCGAAGCTTGAGTATTTCAACCCCGGCGGATCGGTGAAGGATCGGCCCGCCTATCGGATGATCCGGGAAGGGATCAAGGCGGGGAAATTGACCGGGGATAAAATCATCATGGATCCCACCTCGGGCAATACCGGAGTGGCCTATGCCATGATCGGTGCGGCGCTGGGTTACCCGGTGGAACTGGTAATGCCGGCGAATGCCTCGCATCAACGCAAGGAAACGGCCAAGGCCTTTGGGGCAAAACTCACCTTCTCAAGCGAGATGGAAGGTTCCGATGGGGCGATTCGAATGGCCCGGAAATTGTACGAGGAAAATCCGGGAAAATATTTCATGCCCGACCAGTACAACAACGAGTTCAATTCGCGGGCGCACTACGACACGACGGCGATGGAAATCTGGGAGCAGACGGGAAAGAGGGTGACCCATTTTATCGCCACCATGGGAACCAGCGGAACGGCCATGGGAACCTCGCGGCGTCTCAAGGAATTAAACAGGAATATTTATTGCGTGGGGGCCCAGCCGGCGCACTCGTTGCACGGTCTGGAGGGCTTGAAACATATGCCGACCTCGATTGTTCCGGGAATCTACAGGGAAAAGGAATTGGATGAAATCATGGGGCTCGAAACGGAGCCGAGTTACGATATGGCCGAACGTCTTGGAAAAGAGGAGGGCCTGCTCGTCGGTTATTCCTCCGGCGCGGCCATGGTGGCCTGCCTGGAATTGGCCAAAAGATTGAAAGAAGGGGTGATCGTGACGATTTTTCCCGATCACGGCGACCGGTATTTTGAAGGGATGAAATGGTAGACCAGGGACCAGGGACCAGGGACTAGTGACCAGGGACTAAAGGCTTTAGGTCACTGGTCACGGGTCACTGGTCTCTAGGGTTAAGGCACCAAACGTCGATGCTAAAAATTGACAATCAGTTACTCCAGGAAATCTACGCAGAGTGCCGCCGGGCCTGGCCCGAGGAGGCCTGCGGAATCGTGGTGGGCCAGGTCGGTTCTCATCTGGTCGCAACCCAGGTTATCCCCGTGAGAAATCTGCAGAATGAACTCCATCAGAGCGACCCCAAACGGTATCCCCGCGACGCCAAAACCGCTTATGTCATCGATCCAAAGGAAATCGAGCGGATTGCCCGGGAGGCGAGGGACAAGGGGGAGGCCATTGTTTCGATGTTTCATTCGCACCCGGAACACGATGTCTATTTTTCCCGGGAGGATCAGGACATGGCCGCCCCATGGGGAGAACCGCTTTTTCCCCACATGTCGTATCTGGTTGTCTCGGTGACTGCGGGGGAAATAAAGGGGGCCTCGGAATTTTACTGGGATCTGGAATCAAAAAAGTATGTGGAGAGGAAAATTTCATAGGAGGAAACAACATGTCCATCAAAGTCCGTATTCCCACGCCGCTTCAAAAACTGACGAACAATCAGGGTGAAGTGGAGGTGAAAGGAAACAACGTGAAAGAAGTGCTGGAGGCCCTTGAAGCCGATTTCAAGGGCTTCAGGGAGCGTCTCTACGACGATCAGGGACAGCTTCGCCGCTTTGTCAACATCTATGTCAATGACGAGGATATCCGTTTTCTGGAAGGGGAAAAAACGGCGGTGAAAAAGGGCGATGAGTTGAGCATCGTCCCCGCCATTGCCGGGGGAAATTGATGACTGAAACGTTCAGGCCGATTCCCGAGGGCGACTATTTCAAAAATCCGGGTTACTTAAAGCTCGATTTGATGCTTAACGGAGTTCGGGTTGATCCCTCTCTGTTTCAGAAGAGCCTGATTCTGAAGGAATACCGCCTCAGCCCCAGCCTCTGTGGAAACCTCGATTTGATCCTGCCGGAAGAAACCCATGTGTCGGTTCCGTATCAGGAGGAATTCACCATTCACTCTCCCTACAAGCTCCGGGGGCTCCACGGAAAATATACCCTCTCCGGCAGGGAGCATTCGGCGGTTGTCAAAATTGTTCCGCATCCTTCTTTTTATGATGAACGGGTCAATTCCGCGGTTCGTATCGGGGATGTGGCGCAATGCCACGGGGGATATGTTTCTCTTGCCTTGGGGGGGCACCGTTATCTCCAATCACACTTGAACGGCTCGTCCGGAGCTTTATCTACGGCTCCGGCCACCGGCCGGCTGGTTTTGAGTGTGGATGAGGTGATCGGCCTTCTGGACCGCATCCGGAAGGAAACGGCGATCGATGTCATCACCCTGTCCGCATGGTCGGCGAAGGGAGAGGACGGGGGAATTTTGCAGATCGAACCGTACATTCGGGCGATCAAGGCCTCGTTTAATGTTCTTCTGCTTGTCGAAGTCCATCTGCCAAACGTTCGTTCCATGATCGACCAAACCTACGCCATGGGGGCCGATTCGGTCTGCTATCATCTGGGCAATCTCTGCAGTCACGGCGATCAACCGCCGGCCCCGGGACGCTCGACCGAACAGGAACTGCATTTGTTGAGGCACGCGGTGTCGATTTTTCCGCCGGGGAGCATTCTGTCGCACATCACGATGGGGTCCCGTCCCTTTGCCGAGGTGATCGAAGACATCGGCCTCTTGACGGGGATCAAGGTTCTGCCGATCTTGACGGTGGAAGGCCTTGAGGTGGTGCGCCAAAAAGGGCTGACAACGGCCCAATTGGCTCCTCTTTTCGGCTATGTTTATAATGCGGCCAAGCGGGCCAAAATCACCATGAACTGGTTTTCCAGGCTGGCTCCGTTTGTTGCGCCGATTGAAGGGCGGTTTTTTTCCGGCGATTCGCCGAAGTTGAAACTGGCGCTTCTTAATTTTTATCAATCAAGGTTTCTGGGCGGCAGTATCTCCGCCGGGTTGTCGAATTTGAGAAGAAAATTGAGGGTGCGGGAGGTGAAAAAATGACCGACTCCCGTGTCATCATCGACCGCCGCCCCATAACGGTTGTCTTCATCAGCCGGACCTACCGGTTTTTCCTTCTGCTCCTTCTGGGTTTTGCCTTTTACGCCTTTGTCTCCGCCCCTCCGTGGGCAGGATTGTCGCCGGAAGGTTACAAGGCGGTCGGGGCATTTTTCCTCTGCCTGATTTTGTGGGTGACACAGCTGATCCCTCTGGCTATTACCGGCTTGTTGGCCGTGGCGATTGTGCCGCTTTTGGGGATTATGCCGGCCAAACAGGCTTTTTCGTATTTTGGAAACGACGCCGTTTTTTTCATTCTCGGCGCTTTTATTCTTTCGGCGGCGATTCTTAAAACGGGTTTGTCCACCCGTTTGGCCCTTCTTTTTCTGAAAGGGGGGGTGAGAAGCCCCCGTCAACTCATCTGGCGGATTCTTGTTTCGAGCGCCTTTCTTTCGTGTCTCATGCCCGAACATGCGGTGGCCGCCTTTTTTCTTCCCATTATTCTCGAAATGGCGCGGGCGCTGGAGTACGAGCCGTTCGGTGGCAGTTACGGACGAACCCTCTTTTTGGCGATGGCGTGGGGGTGCATTATCGGCGGCGTCGTCACTTTTTTGGGGGGCGGCCGGGCGCCGCTCGCCCTCGGTATCTTGAAGGAACTGACGGATCAGGACATCGGTTTTCTGGACTGGATGAAAACGACCGTCGTGCTGGCGGTGCCGATGCTGGGGGTTGCCTTCGTTGTTTTAACCTTCTATTTCCGCATCGATGTGGAATCGGTGGAGGGGATCAACCGGGCGCTGGAGGCGCGGCGCAAGAAATTGGGCATGACCTCCTGGGGGGAAAAATGGGTTCTCCTGATTCTCCTCCTCGCGGTCTATTTCTGGATGTTTCACGGATTGAAGGCGGGGCTTGCCAACATCGCGATTGCGGCAGTGGTTATTTTGTTCACCTTCAAGGTTGTGTCGTGGAAGGATGTGGAGGAATATGTGAACTGGGGCATCATCCTCATGTACGGGGGGGCCATCTGTCTTGGACGGGCGATGGATTCGTCCGGCCTGATCGAATGGATTGCCCAAAAATTTCTTCATTACCCGGAAATTATCGCGACACATCTGGGAAATTGGTTTGGCATCGGTGTCCCGGCCACTTATGTCCTTTTTGTCCTTTTGAGCCTGGTTGCGCTCTTCTTGACCGAGATGATGAGCAATTCGGCCGTGGTGGCCGTTCTGCTTCCCGTTGCAATCGGGCTGGCGCACTCGTACCAACTCGACCCCCGGCTTATGGCCTATGTCGTGGCGCTTCCCGCGGGACTGGCCTTTCTTTTGCCCATTTCGACGCCGGCGGTGGCGCTGGCTTACTCGTCCGGCTATTTGCGGATCAAGGATATTCTGATTCCCGGCTTGATGATGAATATCATCGCGTGGCTTTTGCTGGTTTTGGTAATGAAATTCTGGTGGCCCTATTTGGGGATGAGGTATTAATATGAAAAAAATTCTTCTGATCATCACACCGGGCCGTCAATCGACCGAGGCCCTCCATTATGCCCTGCACAAGGCAAAGGAGACAAAAGGGACCCTGAAAGTGGTCTACATTATCGACCGGGAGATGACACAGGATCTGCAAAATAATCTGGCGGAAATCGGTTTTATCGGCGACAGACCGGGCGAGGAATTGAGCGATGCGCTCAACAAGGAGTACCACGCGCGCGGCAAAAAAGTGCTGGAAGAAGTGGAAAAACAGGCTCGGACTTTCCAGGTGCCGGTGGAAAGCGAATTGAAAACGGGGTCTTATCTCGACATCTGTGAAGAAGAGGTCCGAAAGGAAACGCCGACACTTTTGGTTGCCACCGAGAAAAAGGATTCCTTCCTGAAAAAAGTGTTTGAAGGGTCGGAGACAAAAAGGTTAAAGGACCGGGTTTCGTGTGAACTAAAAGTTTATCAATCGTGACAATTCAGTCTCGTGTGTCTGCTTCGGTTTCGTCGGAACTCGCGCTGATCGCGCTCAAACAGCCGACGAAACCTGAAGACATCCACTCGAGACTGAATTGTCACTGTGGAGAAAAATATGAAATTTCCATTGCCGCCCCACGGGGGCGAACTGATCGACCGAGTTCTTGTCGGGCGGGAGCGCGACGAAGCCGTTAAAAGGGCATCGTCCCTGGCCCGCATCACGTTGAACGACCGCGAACTCTCGGACCTCGACATGATCGCCTGCGGAGCATTAAGCCCCTTGACCGGCTTCATGCACTTGAAAGACTACAAGTCGGTGCTTGATACGATGCATCTTGTGAGTGGCCCCGCCACTGGCGGCCTCCCCTGGACCATCCCCATCACGCTGGCGGTCAAAAAAGAAAATGCCGGCAAATACAAGGAGGGGGAGGATGTCGCGCTCTACGATCCGGCGGGAACTCCGGTGGCCATCCTTCATCTCAAGGAAAAATTCACCTATAACAAGGAGGAGGAGGCGGCCAAGGTTTACAAAACAACCGACAAGGCCCATCCCGGAGTTGCGGTGGTCTACGATCAGGGGGATGTTTATCTGGGAGGGGCGGTGAGTGTCCTTAACCGGGTGAAGTACACCGACTTCGTGGAATACCGGAAAGACCCGGCCGAATTGAGAAAGTTTTTCCACGACAAGGGGTGGAAACGGGTGGTCGGGTTTCAAACGCGCAATCCCATCCATCGGGCGCACGAGTATCTTCAAAAATGCGCCCTCGAAATGGTGGACGGGCTTCTCATTCATCCGCTGGTGGGGGCCACCAAGGCGGATGACGTCTCGGCCGAGGTCCGGATGAAATGTTACGAAGTCCTGTTGAAAAACTACTATCCGGCCGATAGGACCTGTATCTCGGTTTTCCCGGCGGCAATGCGTTACGCAGGGCCTCGCGAGGCGATTTTTCATGCGATTGTCCGTAAAAACTACGGATGCACCCATTTTATTGTCGGCAGGGATCATGCCGGTGTGGGAAACTACTACGGCACCTACGATGCCCAACTGATTTTTGACGAATTCGATCCGGCGGAACTGGCCATTCAGCCGATGTTTTTTGAGCACACCGTGTTCTGCAAAAAGTGCGAGGGGATGGCCTCCGCCAAGACCTGCCCGCACGGGAAAGAGGAGCATGTCTTTTTGTCGGGAACGAAGGTCCGTGAACTGCTCTCGCAGGGGATCGAACCGCCGCACGAGTTTAGCAGACCGGAAGTTGCCCGGATTCTGATTCAGGCGATGAAGAAATAAATCACACCTCATGTGTGGCTCTTCCATAAACATAATGTCGAATGAATCGGTTTTAATAGCTAAATTGCGCCAGAATTATGCTTCGGATTCGTTAACTATTTTTATGAACGGGGAAACATGCCGTAATCTCCCGATTGCCGGTGGGGTGCTGGATCCGAAAAAATTTGGAAGGGCCATGGTCAAGTTCGATCGGACCAATAGTTTGGCTTTCGATGAAGATGGGCAACCGCCACCACAACAACTGTATCGTCTTCCACGCCGTAGATGATTCCGTAAGGGAAACGCGCCAAAAGGCACCGTCTTAACCCCGGCGTCAACTCCGGACAGGAAATCGGGAAAGAAACAACCCGTCTGACCGCTCGATCCAACTCGTCGAGAAACTCCCGCCCCAGATTGTCGCTTTGCTCGTTGTACCAGGCGACGGCATCATTGACTTCACGTTCCGCCAGCGAAAGAAAACGGACCTTCATGAATGGCGGTGTTTCTCCATGACGTGTTGGTAGGAAACCGAGGACATTCGGCCTTTCTTGTAGGATGCCCAGCGTTTGCGGGCCTCTTCGGCCCAGATACGGTCGATCTCCGGATCCGGCTTGTCGAGGTCATTGAGAATAGCGTCCACGAGACGCAATTTTTCCGTGTCGGACAAATCATGCGCTTCCGAGGCGATTTTTTCGGCGGTTGTTTTCATGGTTCATTTCTCCTTACCTGAACAATCATATCAAGAAAAATGTCCGGGGTCGAATCAAAAAATGGTTTTTCTCCGGAGACTACACCTCATCCTCGTGTTTGCGTTCGGTGTGCAAGCCGCATTCCTTGTCGGAATCGACGGCGTTGAACCATCGCCATCTGCCGGCGCGGCGGGGTTCGTGCGGGCCTATGGGGGTGGTGCAGATGACGCATCCGAGCGATTCGTAATACCAGCCGTCTTTTTTCCATTCGAGCAGTTTGTGGACGGGGACGCCGTTTTTCCCGGCGTAGTCCCGCAATTTTTCCTCCGTCCAATCGACCAGCGGCGCCACTTTCAAGATCGGATGTTTGCCCTCGGGGTGGATGATGATTTCGAACCGGTTGGTTTTGGCCCGCGCCGCCGATTGATCGACACGCAATCCGGTCAGCCAGACATCCACCGTCTTCAACACTTCGTCGTTCGGCTCCACCTTCCTTAAATGACAGCACAATTCCTGTTTTTTCTTGCTGTCGAAAAAAAGGTATTCGCCATGCTCTTTCACCATCGCGGCGATTTTGGCGGGGTCGGGCTTGATCCGTTCCACCCGGATCCCGTATTTTTTCTCCATCGCGTCGAATAGTTCGTAGGTTTCCTTGAAAAGGCGGAGGGTGTCGATGGTGAAGACCCGCGGTTTGGCCCCCGCTTTGACCGCGAGGTCGATCATTACCGTCCCGGTCAACTGGCCGCTGGTTCCAATGGCGGCTCGGTTTTTGAACCGTTTAAAGATTTCGCCGATTAATTCCTGTGGATCTTTGATCTTTTCAAGATCGGAAACCAGTTCCTGATTAACGGAAGGAATTTTCATTCAAATTCAGATTATCCCCTTTTCCTGCAACAAATCAAGAACCCGGCGGGTACTTTCTTCGAGGCTCTCTGTTCCCGTGTGGAGGATCATTTCCGGACTGGAAGGCGCCTCGTAGGGGGCGGAGATGCCGGTAAATTCGGGAATCTCACCGGCGCGGGCTTTTTTGTAGAGCCCTTTTGTATCTCTTTTTTCGCAGACTTCCAGAGAAGCCTCGCAGTAGATTTCAAAAAATTGCCCTTTGGGAACCAATGCCCGGGCGGTATTCCGGTCATCCTTATAAGGAGAAATAAAGGCGGTCAGCGCAATCACGTTGGCCTCACAGAACAGCTTTGCCACCTCGCCGATCCGGCGGATGTTTTCCTTCCGGTCGTCCGGAGAAAAACCGAGGTTCTTGTTCAGACCGTGGCGGATGTTGTCGCCATCCAAAACATAGGCGTTTTTGCCGTTTTCCACCAGCGCCAGCTCCACCTCGCGGGCGACGGTGGATTTTCCGGAACCGGAAAGGCCGGTAAACCAGATCACCGCCCCTTTTTGCGCGAGATTCTTTTCGCGATCGGCCGCGTCAAGTTTTCCATGATGCCAATAGATGTGTTTGCTTTTCGGTTGTGCTTGATTCATATGAATTTTGTTCTCCAGTGAGGCCCTTTCCTATTTCTTCTGTTGCGGACTGTCAATGTTTTCTGTTACACCGTTGCAATCCTTTAAGTGAAGAGTCCCTTTGTCTTCGCAATTTTCGTAAGCCGCCCGGAAGTGGATTGTCTTCCCGGTTGATGTGGCCGGCGGGAACGAAAATGACTTCGTCAAATGGCCCCTTCACTTAAAGGATTGCACACCGTTTTGTCATGCAAACCGAAATCATCACCATCGGCGATGAACTTTTGTCCGGAAACGTCATCGACACCAACACCGCTTATCTTTCCGACCAGCTCTGGTTGAAGGGGATCGAGGTTGCCTACCACACCGGAGTACGCGACGACGCCGAAAAAATAAAGGAGGCGCTTCTCCATGCCGCCACCCGCGCCGAGCTGGTCCTTGTGTGCGGTGGTTTGGGGCCGACAGCCGACGATTTTACCATCGAGGTGGCGGCAAAGGCCTTCAAGCGGAAACTGGTACCCGATCAACATTACCTTCATTACCTCGAAAATCTTTTCAGACAATGGGGAAGACCGCTCACCGAGACCAGCCGGAAACAGGCCTATGTGCCTCTGGGGGCCAAGACCTTTCAGAATCGCGTTGGAACGGCGCCGGGGATCGGCCTCAAATTCAAGAAGACCCGGGTGTATTTCATGCCGGGGGTGCCGAAGGAGTTAAAACAGCTCTTCCACGATTTTATCCTTCCCGAGATTCTCACTCTCCGAAAAAAAACCGATGTTTTTGAAAGCAAAATGCTCAAATGTTTCGGTTCTGCCGAGGCCGATCTCGATTCAGCCCTCAAGGACATGTATGTGAACCGCGTCGATATCGAAAATGTGCGCATCGGCTTTCGGGCCCATTTTCCGGAGACGTTCATCAAGCTTTCGGCATGGGACAAGAATGCCGATCACGCCAAAAAAAGGCTCCATGACGTGGAGGCAAAAATCCGCGAACGGATCGGAAAATATGTTTACGGTGAGGGAGACGACACGCTGGAAGGGGTGTTGGGTGCCCTGTTGGTGAAAAAGAAAAAAACACTGGCGGCGGCAGAGTCGTGCACGGGCGGTTTGACGGCGCACCGGATCACCAATGTGCCGGGGGCGAGCAAATATTTCCTGGGCGGGGTTGTGAGCTACAGCAACGAATCCAAAACGGTGGTTTTGGGCGTTTCGCCGGAGACCCTCAAAAAACATGGCGCCGTCAGCGGCCAGACCGCCATCGAAATGGCTCAGGGAATAAGAAGGGCCACGAGGGCCGATTATGCCGTCGCCATTACCGGCATTGCGGGTCCCACGGGGGGGACAACGGACAAGCCGGTGGGGACCTTTCATGTCGCGCTGGTCAACCATTCCGGGAACTGGGAAAAAAAATACTTCTTTCCCGTCAACCGCGACTGGTTCAAGCTGATCGCCTCCTCCATCGCCATTGACCGGATCCGGAGGGAGTTATTGGGTCCAACATGATGAGAATCAGCTAATTTCCCCTTGACCAATCCTTTCCCCCCTGATTATTTCTCCCGCACCCTATGCAATCCTCGAGTCCAGTCATCGGAGGTCATGAAATCGGGTTTGCCAAAACATACCGCACCGACCGGTGGTGGGTGGGGCCCGTTCTCACTTTTTTGGGGCTTTCGGCCTTTGTTGTCTACACCACCTGGGCCGCACTTCAGGGGAATCACTATTTCTACGGATCGTATCTTTCCCCTTTTTACTCCCCCCTCTTTTTCATCGATCCAAACGTTGCCGGAGCGGCCCCCCTGTCGCACGCCTTGTTCGGGGCGTGGCCGGCTTGGTGGCCGTCATGGCTTCCCGCCTCTCCGGCGTTGTTCATTCTGATTTTTCCAGGCACCTTCCGGTTTACCTGTTATTATTACCGCAAGGCCTACTATCGCTCTTTTGTGGGAAGCCCCCCTGCCTGCGCCGTCGGGCCGGTTGCGCGCAAGACCTACAAGGGGGAAACCGGTCTTCTTGTTTTTCAAAACCTTCACCGGTACGCCATGTATTTCGCCCTCATTTTTGTCGTGATTCTTTCCTGCGACGCCGTACTTGCATTTTTTCGTGAAGGGAAATTCGGCGTGGGGGTCGGAAGTATTGTGCTCGTCCTTAATGCTACCCTCCTTGGTTGCTATACCCTCGGGTGTCATTCGTGGCGGCACATCGTCGGCGGTCGGCTCGATTGCTTTTCATGTTCCGCCGTTACCCGAAAGCGGTACGGTATCTGGAAAAGAGTTACCGCATTAAACGAGAGGCATATGCTTTTTGCCTGGATTTCCCTCTTCTGGGTCGGGTTTTCCGATTTTTACATCCGGATGGTATCAATGGGGATCTGGAAAGATTTCAGCACATGGTGAACATCAGGGAAATCCAGACATTTGAACATGACGTCATCGTCGTCGGTGCCGGGGGCGCGGGACTTCGCGCGGCGATCGAGTGCGCCAAGCAGGGCC
>JACQOY010000224.1 GCA_016207765.1 Deltaproteobacteria bacterium
CGTTGTAAATCATTTAAAAAGCGTTCTACTTTATTTACTGTTTGCACGCAAGTTTAACTTGCTGTATTCTAAGAAAAATTTTCCTCAGAATGAAAAAATTCTCCTCTCTGATGGTTCGATTTTGCTCACCATCAGCCCTGAGCGTACTCCGGCCTTTGGGCTGGAGAGTCGAAGGGCTGATTTTTTTCGTTGTTTTTGTTTGTCTTGTTGCGCCGGTTCATGCCGCCTTTTACAAGCCTTCCCTGGAGATTTACACGCTCAAAACGGAGCACTTTTATATTCATTATCCCAAAGAAGCGGCCGAAGCGGCCCAAGATCTTTCCGAAATCGCCGAACGGGTGCATGCCAAACTGACCGAAAAATTCCGGTGGACCCCATGGGGGCGCACCCATGTGGTGCTTGTCGATCAGAACGACCAGGCCAACGGCTTGGCCACGGTCATTCCGGCCAATTATCTTCTTTTGTTTATCACCCCCCCCGATTCCGATTCGTCGCTCGACAATTACAAAAATTATCTCGAGCTCCTCTTTACCCACGAATACAGCCACATTCTGCACATCGACCAGCATCACCGCGCGGCTGATCCGTTTCATTGGGTATTTGGAAAAATCGTGGCTCCCAACGGCCTCACGCCGGGATGGATGCGTGAGGGAATCGCCGCCTGGCAGGAAACCGTGGAAACCGGCGAGGGACGGGGGAATTCCCCTTTTGTGGAAATGGTGATCCGGACCGCCGTTTATGAGGACAAATTTCCGCATATCGACGAGGCGGCGGGAACGGGACTGAAATGGCCGGGCGGCAACACGCAGTACCTCTACGGCGTCAAGTTCTGGCAATGGCTGGCTGGGAAATATGGCGAAGAGTCCATTGTCCGTTATATGGAGGAATATTCTTCCGGACTGTGGCTTTTTTCGCTCAACAACAAGGCCCGCCGTATCTTCAACAAAAGCTTCTACAAACTCTGGAACGAATGGAGGGATGAGCTTCGCGCCAAATACGCCCAACTTAAAACGGAACTGACGGCGGAAGGGGTTACACCGTTTGTCCCTTTCATCACTCACAAGGATCAACTCGGCAATTTCACCCCTCATCCATCGGGAACCGGCTACGCCTATTCACAAGTCGGCCTTGATGAAGAGCCGAAACTCAAGATTGTGACCAAGCCGGGCAAGGAACCGATCATTCTTAAACGGGGAACTTACGGACAAATGTCTTTTAGCCGCGACGGAGGAAATTTTCTTGCCTTCGGCGGCATTTCCGGACTGGAAGCCTACCGTTCCGCCTCCGATATCACCGTTTATGACCTAAAAAACAAGAAATTGACCCGTCTCTACGAAACGGGGGGAGAGAAGAAATCGCTGAGGGCCTCCGACCCCGATTTTTCGCCGGAAGACGGGGGAAACCGATGGGTGGTCATGGTAAGAACTAATCTCGGCACCGATAATTTGTATGTATATGACCGGCCGAAAAAGAAGGGATATTATCTCACCAATGCATCCAAATACACCCAGTTTTCCAATCCCCGGTTTTCGCCTGACGGGCAAAAAATTGTCGTTTCGCGCCGCGATCATGAGGGGAACCGGAATATCGTCCTCTACAGCAAGACCGGCGAAGAGATCCGCAAGCTGACGGATGATGAAGCCAATGACAATCATCCGATCTGGTCGCCCGATGGACACACCGTTTATTTCGAATCGGATGCCGGCGGCATCCCCAATATCTATCGCGTCAATATATCGGGAGGGAAACCGCAAAAGATCACCAACGTATTGACCGGCGTTTATCAACCCCAAATCTCCCCCGACGGACAGAAATTGTTTGCCAAATATTACACCGCCAAGGGAACCGATATTTATCAGGTGAATTTTTCGGAATTGTCGCCGGGATCAGAGCCGCGGGAGCCTGAGCCCGTTGCGGCCCCCCAGGCCGGGTCGGCCCCCCAAACCACAGTCCCGACTGCCCCCGTCTCCATTGAAACTCCAAAGCCGACGGGTGATCAGTATGTTCCACCCCCCGACAAGCCATCATGGGGCTACGAAGCAAATCCTTTTTCCGCTTTCGCCGCCTACGCCGAACAGGAGACGGTGCCGATTGATCCTGAGCAGGTCGAACGGATCAACCCATCGGCTGGAATCGTCCAGGAGGAAACCGTTTCTGTATCCAATGACCAAGGAACCAGTGCGTATGAATCAGCCCTGCAGGGAAAAAACCCTCCGCCTCTCAAAGAGATCGTCCTCTCCGGCTCCAAAAAATACAGCGCCTTTCCGCAGATGCTGGTTCCGCGGTATATCGTGCCGACTTTCGTCACGCTGGATGACGCTTTTTTGTTCGGGTTTTCCACCGGCCGGTTCGACCCGATGTACCGTCATGTCTGGAACGCCTACGCCAACTACCGGACCGACGCCGGGTTTGTCGGGGGCGGTTTCAATTACGCTTATACCCGGTACCGCCCGACCATCTTTGCGGGAGCGGCCCGCTATGCCATCAATTGGGGTGACTTGTTCGGGACCGGAGAGGATTTTTTTGAGCAGAGGCTTCAGGGATATGCCGGCGTTTCCCTGGGATTGGGGCATCACGCCCTGTCAGTCTCCTACTTCTATGAAGATCGCGACGATTTGACCGCCATTCCGGCCGGTTTTGCCCTCGACAACCTCGACCGTTACGCCGGTTTCCGCACTTCCTACACCTATGCGCGCTTCAAACAGTTTCCCAATTCCATCAGCCAGGAAGACGGACCTTATCTGAATCTCACCTTCGACATCACCGATTCCCTTTTGGGGGCGGCGGATGTGAACGAACAGAGAATTCTTACCGGCGATTTTCGGTATTATTTTGAAATGCCCTATGCCGATCACCATGTGTTCGGCCTAAGGGCCACCGGCGGCTTTGTCTGGGGCGATCCGCAGTTTCAGGGAACCTTCCGGTTCGGCGGACCGTTCGGCGAAGGAAACCTGGCCCAAGTCTCTTCCCGCCTCTTTTCCCTGCGGGGGCTTCCGGGGATCACCTTCGCCGGCGATCGCGCCCTCGTATTCACCGGCGAGTACCGTCTCCCTCTGGCTTCAGTTGATCGCGGGATCGGGACCCTCCCCCTTTATCTGCGGAAGCTCCATCTCTCGTTTTTTGCGGATTACGGCGACAGCTGGTTTATCGGCGGAAAGGACAACCGCGGATTTTTTGAGGATTTCTTTTTGGGGGTGGGAACGGAATTGAAGGGGGATCTCGTCATCGGCTACGGCCTGCCGGTAACCGCCCGCCTGGGCTACGCCATCATTGTCTTGAACCGCGACCAGATCGCGGGGTTGACCGACAATCTGTTCGGGCAGGACATCCGCAACGGGACGTTTTACTTTCAGTTTGGGACGTCGTTTTAAATATTCCACTGGGGAGAAATTGTCAGTGCCTCAACCCGGGATTTCTTGTATTCCACCCTCATATCCCTGTGAACGATAAAATCGAAATAATAGATGATTTCATCCTTTGAAATCGTGTCGGGGTTGAAAATTGGAGTGCATGTTCCACCCGATATCCGGGCGGAAGGAGAAAAAAAGGCATCAATGCTTTCCCTTATCGCCCGCTCCCCCAGGGAATGACAAAACGAATAATCGTCATCCGTCAGTTTTGAATGCATTGACGGTATTTTCCCCAAATCAACCAGTCTGGATGCCCGGCATTGGGCCTTTAACATGACGCGCTGGTGGACAATGTGAGGATCATGAATTTTCGGATTTTTAAACAGCTCTTTTGATTGTGTCAGCAGATGGTAAAGAATTTCCAGACGGGATGTCTCTTCTTCCAGTGCGCCGTACCAGACACCATACTTCATTCCACCGCTAAACCGTCCCCTCTTCC
>JACQOY010000239.1 GCA_016207765.1 Deltaproteobacteria bacterium
AAGGAACTTCCTTTTTCGGATCAGGAAGATAACCCCTGACAGATGGATGATTTTTAATCCAATGCTCAAAGGAGAATCGTTTTGCCCGTGTCGGGGGGATGGGGGATTATCGCCCAAAGCCTTTAACCTTGGTGAATTCCGACTTCACGCCATGCGGGGATGGCGGTACCATGAGCTGGTTAATGACTTGGAAAACCAGTTTGAATTGGTGATCGTATTTTTTCTCCATCTTTTCAAGCTTCTGGGCCAGGTCTTTATTGGCGTTGATGATCTGGCGTAAACGGACAAAGGCCCGGACAACTTGGACGCTGGCCCTGACGGCTACTTCACTATTGAGAATGCTAGCCAGCATAATGGCACCGTACTCGGTAAAAGCGTAGGAAAGTGACCGTGAGAATTTGAGGCTGGCGAGGTGGCCGCAATTTGCGGCGACCTCCATATGCTCCTCTTTGGTGAGGAGAAACATGAAATCCGCTGGAAACCGCACCTTGTTACGCCGGACCTGCTCCCTCAGCCTTTTGGTAGTGACGCCATAAACATGGGCCAGATCGGCATCGATCATGACCTTCTGGCCTCGGATTAAAAGGATGATTTGTTCAATTTGACCTTCCGCAACAAGAGCGACCTGAGCTGACATATGCCCTCCCATGAAATTACCCCTTCCACAAAGTGGTCCTTTAGGATCGGGGCTAAAAAATTTACCCCCAACACGACTGATAAGGTTTTCGGCTGGCGAACCGTGGGAGTTGCTTAAAAAAATAAAAAACTACGGTCGGCGGGATTTGAGAAAATTTTTGATGCCAAAATAGAGAAACCAGAGACCACAGAGAACCACAACGACACCCACAAAGATTGAAGTTTTTCTTGTAAGTGGGATGCTCGCCTCTCCCAAACGAGCGGGAAGAGTCCTATCAATCAAAGTGAAAATCCCAACACCCATTGTCAATAAACCAATACTCGTGCTTACCAACCCATTGACTACTTTTCTCATAGGCTATTTATTCTTTTTCGATTTTTTGGATGAACTCGCTTGTTGCATTACAAAGACCAGCAAAGGGTGTACTGGGTGCTGGCGATCCGGGTGTAGCACCGTCAACGCATTCGGCAACACTTTTTATCACCTCCTGCCCCTGCGGTGTTGAGGCCGCGCCTGCCAGCGAATACCAGGCCGATTGTGCCGTATTCCAGGCGGCAAGGCCAACAATTTTTGCGGCGCGGCACAGACCGACGCCGGCGCGAATCAAAAACCCTCCCGCCGCAGGGAAGATATCCAATCCACTCACTACCCCCGCAGAGAGGCCAAACCCGGCGGCAAAAACCCCCGTCCCGGCGGCAACCCCCGAAACGACCGCTTTTTTGGCTTGGTTAAAATATTCCTTCTTGAATTCTTCCCCGTTTTTGAAGCCGGAGAGTGCGGCTTGATAATCCCACGGGTCCATCCGGGGATCGGGATAAGCGGGGTAGGATTGCTGAGAAATTTCGTTGGTCATATTATTTGGGGCCCCGAAGGCCCTTTAAGGTTGCTACTCCCCTGCTGGGTAAGCAATTCTCGTGCCAGTTAAGGCAGGGGTTAGGGCTTTGGGTTTAGGGTCTAGGGAAAACAGGGGGTTAAGGGGTGGAGGTGCGATTTATTGTCCTCCGTTGGGTCGGCTGATCGACCGATTTTGAGACGGTACCGTCCGAAAATCGGACGGTTGACAGCATTACAGCAACATTACAGGTATTTAAGGGACGGGTGGCACCGGCGGGGCACACCGGATTTTTTACTGGTTCATCTTCCCCATATCAATGAGCGGCACCGAATCGCCCAGCATATACTGCGGCAAAACGCCGTTCCATTTCTTTACCGCTTCAAGCTTGATGAGATTCTGGTTTTCGCGCAACGCCTCGGTCTGGATCCGGATCGCCTCCGCCTCGGCCTTGGCCTGGGCAATGCGTTGTTCCGCCTCGATTTGAATTCTCTTCAGATCGTTTTCGGCCTTCAACGCATTTTGCTGGGCCACCTGCTTTTGTTCCACGGCTTCTTCATACGAATCGGCAAACTCGAAATTAATAATGGAAAAATCATCCACCACTATATGTTTCGGTCCCAGACGACCGATCAACGCCTGGGTGATTTCGTCCTTCACCTTGGGCCGGTCGGCAATCAACTCCGCCGCCGTAAATTGGGCGGTAGCCGCCTTCACCGACTCCTGGATGGCCGGCGCGATAATGCGGAATTCAAAATCGCTTCCTATTTCCTGCCAGAGTCTGTGCACGGCAGCGGGATCGAGATGAAAGTTCAGGGCGATCTTCGTTTCGACGTTCTGCAAATCTTTGGAATAAGACGGGGCCTCCACTTCCAGTTTCTGCGTTTTTACGTCGACAACAATCACCCTTTCAACCACCGGAATTCTGAAGTGAAGCCCCTCCCCCATCACCCCGTCCTGCACCGCCCCAAAGCGCGCGACCACCCCCCTCTCCCCGGGGTTGACCTGCACAAACGGACTCAAGGTCAAAACAACAAACAAGACAACCACGCCGATGACGACAATTTTGATGATTTTGGTTTTATCAACCATATTTTTTCCCTTCTTTGTTTGAATTTACCTGTTCAACATTTTTTTGGATCCGGACTTGGGCGCCGGTTCACCGACTTGGACGGAATCGATCACCTGATACAAGGTTTTTTCCATCTTTTTGTACTCCGAAGCCTGGGTCACCAGCGAAAAGGCGAAACAACGCCCCTTGTCGCGGAAGATGTAATTCAGCGTCTTTACCTTTCGGTCTTTGGCCTGCCCGACCCGGGTCAATTCATACGAGGCCTGATAGAAAAAAGCGGAATCCCCCTTCCGATCATCAAGCTTCGAGGACACGATCCGGTAATTTTCGATATTGGGGATCGAAGCCGACGGACCGGATATCTGCTCGACAATCAGTTTGAGCTCCTTCCCATTGGACGGCATGGGAAGGGTCTGGTCCAGCAAAGTGACGACCACGCTCGCATCAAAGGGTTTAAGCGGTGTCGGCTTCTTCAAAACAACAGCGAGATCGCCGCTTTTCTGCGGGAGCACTTCCCACCCCGCAGGCACCTCCAGCGAGAATCCCCGCTCCGCATCGGAATAAATGTTCGATTCCGCCGCAATTCCAAAAGAGGTGGTCAGGAAAAAACCGACAAAAAGGATCAAAAACAAAATACGTTTTGGGAGCGGCATAATTTTGTATGTTTCGTCCTGCGGCGAAACACCACGAGTTGCGGGTAATTCATTCTACCCAAGCCCTTCCGGAATTACACAGCAAGCGGCCAGTTTAAACTTATCGCCCTTGCTTGCAAGACAAATGTTTAGGCGGCAGGGCCGCCGGCCAGATGGTCTGATGGGGTTTCAAACCGTCCGCAGACTTCTTTACAAAATGGAAAGAAGTTGCAAGAGAAGAATCCAACTCCCATGCCGATCACCCTTTTACATGGACCCGCCGGAGGGGGAAAAACCAACTTCCTCCTCCGCCGTATTTTCGGCAAGTATGGACCGGACAGCTACGCCGATGCTTTCTTTCTCGTCGTGCCGACGGCCCGGTCGGCGGATATCTACCGAAAAAAACTTCTTCAGGCCGACCTTTTTCAGAAAATTTTTATCGGCCACGAAGTGGTCTCTTTCGGGCAATTCCTTTTCAACATCTTGAAACAGAATCTTCCGCGTCTTCACCGGGCCACTTCAAGAATGAACCGGAATATCGTCCGTAAACTGCTCTTCCAGGACAAATACCCCTCGTTTAAGGGGGGTTCGGCCTTTGCCGGTATTGTGGATGAACTGGCTGAAACCCTCGTTCGTTTCAAAAAAAACGGCTTGAGCCCCCTCTCCGCCCGTCGGTACCTGACGGCGCACATGACGCCGGAGCTGGATGATTTGTTGAAACTCTTCGAAGACACCGACAATCTTTCAAGGGAAATGCACTATTACAATGAAGGGGATTTTTACGCCGAAACGCTCAAGCTCCTCCGGACCAACCGGCTCAAATTGCCCGAAAGCCACCAAGTGGCAAGGCTCAAAGGAATTTACATCGATCGGCTCTTTCCGTTGACCCTCGGTCAGCGGGAAATTTTGAAGGAACTTGACCGCCTGTTTCCCCATCTGGATATTGTCGTCTCTTATTCCTTTGACTATCAGGCCGGCGAAGATCCCCACTTTTATCCCGCCTACAGCTTTCTGGGGGAAATCGCCCGCGAGAACGAATATTTTCACGGCGCAAAAAAAGAGAGAAAGACGGCCCTGCATTCGTTCACCGATCCGGCTGAAGAAATTTTTTGGGTGGCCAACCGGGTGGAGGAACAACTTGGAAACGGGATCCCGGCCTCCCGGATCGGCATTGTTTTGCCCCCCGACCCCTTTTACCACCGGCGTTTGGCCGACTCCCTCACGAAAAACCTGATTCCCTTTTTTCCATCATACACCCCCTCCCTCTCGCATTTTTTGCCGCTCGCAAACCGGTCGGCGCACGATATCGCGAAGACCTTTCTGGAAATGCCGGAGGCCTCTCCCTCACTTTCGGCCCTGGCCCAAATGGAGGAGTTCGACCGGGAATGGGAATTTGAAAAAAATCTTGTCTTTGGAGCCGACACGCCGGCGGATACCCTCGAAAAATGGCGGCGTGACGAACTTTCGCGCCTCCGGCTGGAGCCTTTGCCCGCAACCGGCGGAGTCGCGCTTTTGACGACCGAGGAAGCGCTGGCCGGGGATTTCGATGTCCTGTTTGTTTTGGGTTATGTGGAAAGATATTATCCCCCTCCCGCCTCGGAACATCCTTTTTATCCCGTCGAAGCGCTGATCGATCCGGTTTTGCGCGAAGTGCTGGAAGGGCCGGCCTACCGGCACAGGATGGAAAAATATCGGCTGGAGCAGGCGGTTGATCGTACGGCCAAAGAGGTGATTTTCACTCGTCCCAAAATATTGTGGGATGGAAAGGAACAGGCGGCCTCAAACCTTTTGACCGTCGAAGGCGACAGCTCCGGCCTTCCTTTGGCTGTTTCCCCTCCCGCCATACCGCCGTTGGCCGCAATTTTTCCCAAACTGCGGAAGAACCAGTTTAGTGTCTCGGAAATCGAAACGTACCAGACCTGCCCCTATCAATATTATGCACGCTATCATTTGAAGCTGGGGAGACTTAAAGAGGAAGAAATCGACGTCCCGCCGGATGTCCGGGGCAATTTTTTGCACCGCGTCCTGCAAAAACTCTATTCCGGCAAACGTGACCTGTTCCGCGATGCGATCGAGTACGATCTCTACTTAAACCGGCTGATCGATGAGGCCCGCACCCTGATTAATGAAGAAAAAAAGACCGATGCGTTTTTGAGCAGGGCCCCGGAAGCGGTTCGGGAACCGTTTTGCGGGCGGGTAGGAACGGCCATCGCCGCTTTTCTGCGCGACGAAACAGCCCTCATTCGTCAAAAACAAAAGAAAACTCTTCCGGCATGGTTTGAGTGGGGCTTTGGATCGGGAGGGGTACCCCCTCTCCGTTTGAAACATGGGGAAATCCTGCTCACCGGACGCATCGACCGGATTGATGTCGATCCACGGCAAAAAACCTTCTCCGTCATCGATTATAAATCGGGCGAGGCGGACACAACCGCCGGCATTTTAAGCGGTGAGTCGGTTCAGATTCCGGTCTATCTGATGGCGGTCCAGAAAAACCTTTTGAAAGACCATCACCCCTCCGGTGGTTTTCTGGTGAACTTCAAGGAAGGAAAAACCGCCGGCCTTTGCATTGTCGGTCGGGGAGACGAGGCGATCCTCAAAAAAAACGCCCAAATTACCGAGGCGGAATGGCAAACGTTGCAGGAAACAGTGACAAGCCGCATCGCCGAGATTGTTCGGCGGATCAACGAGGGAGAGTTTACCCCCCGCCCCTTAAGCCCCTCCGACTGCCGTTTTTGCGATTATCGGGATGTGTGCCATTACGAGCGAAAGGAGAAGGAAGAGGAATAAAGATTGATTGCCGTTTTTGCCCAAAAGGAGCATCTTTTTCCGGTGTCTTCCTTCATGCAAATCCTGGCTGTTGGAGCCGGTGCTACGGTCCTCTTTTTTTCAGAGGCGCGGGCCGGGAGCGATCTTCTCCCTTCCGCCAATCCCGCACCTCAGGACGAGGAACCGGCCGATTCGTGGTTTACAACCGGGTTTTCCGATTTCTCGCTTCATCACCTCAATTTCATTCTCCCTTCCTATATCCAGGTCGGCCCCGAAGGAAAACTGACCGGCGATCTGAAATGGGATATCGAGGGTTTTTCGCAGGCAACGGTCCATGCGGATGTCTCGATCACAAACATCCAAATCGACCATCGGGGCCTGGCCGATCATCCCGTCAACATCCCCGATTTGTCTTTAAGAGGGGCAATCACCTGGAACCGGTCGGAAAAAATCATTTCTTTCCAAAATCTGTCTCTGGGCCGCGGAGGGGTGATGGCCCGGTTGGATGGGGCGGTCTCCTACAAAAATGCCCCGGCCGTTCGTTTAAGTCTTTTCCTTCCGGAAATGGAGATCCAGCAGGTGTTAAACGCCCTTCCCGCCGACCTGATTCCCAAACTGATGGGAGCCCAGGTTTCCGGCACCATCGCCATGAACATGTCGCTTATGGCCGATCCGGCCAACCCCGCTTCCTTCAAGTGGGAGCCGGGTATTCGCGTCAGCAATTATCATCTTTTCCGGGAACCTCCCGGCATCTCCATTTTGGCGCTTAAATCCGACGCCATCCATGAAATCCGGAAAAACGGGGTGGCCATTCGCCGCATTTTGCTTTCAAGAGACAATCCCCGGTATGTCTCGTACGACCAGCTGGGAGAAGATCTCCGCAAAGCCATCTTGAAGGCCGAAGACGCCGGTTTTTTTAATCATTCGGGCTTCAATCTGGAGGCCATCCGAATGGCCATGGTCCGGGATTTAAGCACGGGGGAATTTGTGCGGGGTGGATCGACCATCACCCAGCAGTTGGCCAAGAATCTCTTTTTAACCGGCCAAAAAACGCTTTCGCGCAAGCTTCAGGAGGCCATGCTGGCCTATGCCCTCGAACAAGAACTGACCAAACAGAAAATCCTGGAAATCTATGCCAACATTATCGAGTGGGGAGTGGATGTGTACGGCATTGCCGAGGCGGCGGACCATTATTTTTCAAAGCCCCCCTCTTCGCTAACCAACGAAGAGGCCAAGACCCTGGCCTCCATCATCCGCCAACCCAAAAAGCGGGATTTCAATCCGAAGAGCATCCCCTTTCCCTCGGAAGAGGCCATGACCGAAAGACCGTTTGTAGACGAATAGGCTTATTGGGTGGGACAAAAGGCTTGAATTGGGCCGCAAGTCCGTATAAAAGCCTTCACACCGCTCCCATCGTCTAACGGTTAGGACGCGGCCCTCTCAAGGCCGTAATACGGGTTCGATTCCCGTTGGGAGCGCATGCATTTGATCCTCGATTTCTATCCCCTTCTCGCCGCCGCATCGCCCGGAGGCGTCGGCAAAGCCCTCCGCATCACCCTGGTTTTGGCCCTCATTCCCGTTGTGATCCTCGCCATCCGCAACCGCCGGCGGCGCTAAGACCCTCCCCTTGAAACATGAGGAGGATCATGTTGACCGCGGGGGCTGACGGGAATAAAAATGAATATAGAAAATGAAAACCATTTTCATTATCGAATTAATCGTGGCAGTCTCGGCATGGGGACGAACCGTTCATGCCTATCGCCCTTTTGCCGTCGAGGATGCGGGGGTGGCGGGCAAAAAAACGGCCCAACTGGAGGTGAGTTGGGATTATCTCAAGTGGGAAAACGGCGATCAGGAAAGCTTCCTCCTCCTGGTCCCCGTCTACGGCGTTACATCATGGCTGGAAATGTCGCTTGAAATCCCCTGGATGTTTCACGATATCGACAAGGAGGATGTCCATGCCGGCATCGGCGATATCAGCACGGCGGCCAAATTTCTTCTCTTAAACGAGAAAAAGAAATGTCCCTCCGTTGTGTTGAAGGGGGTTGTCAAAACGAACAGCGGCAACGCCGATCACGGCCTCGGCTCCGGCGACCTCGATTACGGCGTGGTTGCGGCGGCATCGAAGACATTTGGACGCTTTACCCTGCATGCCATGTTCGGATATACCTTTGTCGGCGACAACAACGATCCTGATATACGCAATATTTTCGGCTACGGTCTCGCCGCCGACTATGGGGTAACGGAAAAATTCCACGTCGTGGCCGAGGTAAACGGAAAAAGGCACCCCGACCGAACAGTCAACCGGCAACCGCTTGACGGTCTTCTCGGCGTCATCTACACAGTTTCGGATCATGTCACACTGGATGGAGGGGTCCGGATCGGTTTCAACGATTCGGTGCCGGATGTCAACACAACACTGGGAGCCACTTTTACATTCTAACCGATGAGCAAACTTGAAACACAACCGATAAAAATCGCCCTTGTTGGGAATCCGAATGTCGGCAAGAGCGTCATCTTCGGATTTTTCACGGGCAGGTACGCCACCGTCTCAAATTATCCCGGGACTACCATCGAAATCGCCCGCGGGGATTTCGAGATCGACCGACCTGGTCCGGCAGGCCCAAAAAATGGCGTGCTCATCGACACGCCGGGGGTGAATACCCTAATCCCGATGACGGAGGAGGAAGAGGTTACCCGCGACATTCTGTTTAAAGGGGTTGATGGCGTGATCCAGGTCGCCGACGCAAAAAATCTCCGGCGCGCCCTCCTCGTCTCGCTGGAACTCTCCGAGATGGAAATCCCCTTTGCATTGACCTTGAACATGAAGGACGAGGCCGATTCCCTTGGAATTGAAATCGACAAAGACCGTTTGGCATCGTCTTTGGGGGTCCCGGTGATTTCGACGGTGGCCATCGAGAAAAAGGGGCTCAAAGATTTAAAAAACGCCGTCGGTTCCGTCAGACTCTCTCTCTTCCGCGCAACCTATCCAGGCGATATCGAGGAGGCGATCGAAAAGATCGGGGGCTATTTAACCGAAACAGGACCGTCAAAGAAGTCACTGGCCCTGATGATTCTGGCGGGAGACAAGAGCATTGATCGATGGCTTCCGACAACACTCGCCAAGGGCGACCTTGAGAAGATCGAACAGATTCGCCGCGACCTTTCAAGCCGCTATGCCTCAGGGCTTTCAAGCGTTATCCACGGAAGGAGGCTCAAGGCGGTTGATCTCCTCATGGCGTCATGCCTTCGAAAGGAAACCGTCCGTGGAAACAAATGGCAGGATTGGATCGGCCACATCTGCCTCCATCCCGTTTGGGGTTTTGTTGTCCTTTGCGCCGTTCTCTTCCTCTTCTACCAGTTTGTGGGAAAATTCGGGGCGCAAACCGCGGTCGGCTGGCTGGAGGAAGACCTCTTTGGAAATTATCTCAATCCGGCGGCGATAAAGATTTTTTCAAAAATTTTCTTCTTTTCCCCTTTTTTGAAAGACCTCTTCGTCGGCCCCTACGGCATGATCACCATGGCCTTGACCTACGCCTTCGCCATCATCTTTCCCATTGTGCTCACTTTTTTCATCGCGTTTAGTCTTCTGGAAGATTCCGGCTATCTTCCCCGTCTGGCGATCCTTTTGAACAAGGCCTTCAAGATAATCGGTTTGAACGGCAAGGCGGTGGTGCCGATGATTTTGGGGCTCGGATGCGGCACCATGGCCGTCATGACGGGACGGATCATGGACACCAAAAAGGAAAAAATCATCCTCACCCTCCTTTTGGCCCTTGCCGTCCCCTGTTCGGCGCAACTGGGGATCATTCTGGCCATGCTTTCAGCCCTCCCCTTCTGGGCAACATCGATCTGGCTCTTGGTGGTACTCGGTTCGTTTCTGGTGGTGGGATTTTTGGCGGCCAAAATTTTACCCGGGAGACGTTCCAACCTGATCCTTGAAATTCCCCCGATCCGGAAGCCGACCCTTTTCAACATTATGGCCAAAACGGTGGCAAGACTGGAATGGTATTTGAAAGAGGTTGTTCCCCTTTTTGTCCTTGGAACGCTGATCCTCTTTTTGCTTGATCGTTTTCAACTCCTTGCCCGAATCGAGCATGTCGCCTCGCCCCTGGTGGTTCGTTTTCTGGATCTTCCGCCAAAGGCCACCGAGGCCTTCCTGATCGGATTCCTGCGGCGCGACTACGGCGCCACCCGGTTTTTCGATCTTTTTAGACAAGGAAATCTCGATGTAATTCAAACACTTGTTTCCCTGATTGTCATCACTCTCTTTATCCCCTGTCTGGCCAACCTTTTGATGATCGTCAAGGAAAGGGGAAACCGGGTGGCCATGGCGATGGTCGGGTTTATCTACCCCTTCGCCTTCCTGATTGGGGGCATTGTCAATTTCTTTTTGAGGATCAAGGCATGAATTGTCCTCTTTGCGGATACACCTTTGTGGGAAAAGATGCCTGTCACGGATGCGGCCTTTCAAATAATTGCCGGCCAGTGGCCGGAGCCATAAAGGGCCTACGTTCCCTGGCCGGCTCGCAAGATTCCGCGCAATCTGCACGGAATTTTGCCGATATGGGACTAATCCGCTGTCCATCGTGCGGCTACGAGTTTGCCGAGTCGTCCCGGATTGTTTCATTTTTTACGCGTTTGCGAGAATGGTTCAAAAGGAAGGGAAAGGAGAAGAAAAAACATGACGCTTCGTCCCCGTGAAATGGATGAATTTTTGGAAAGAATCTGGACGCAAAAGGAAAAAGGAAAGGAGGATCTTGGTGAACTCCTCGCACTCACCCCGGTGAAGGATGG
>JACQOY010000023.1 GCA_016207765.1 Deltaproteobacteria bacterium
TACCGTCCGAAAATCGGACGGTTGGGGGGGGACAATGCCTCAGTACGACCGAAAAGACAAATTTTACCAGAAGGCCAAAAAAGAGGGATATCCCGCCCGTTCGGCCTACAAGTTGATCGAGATGGACCAGCGTTTTGGGATCTTCAAGCCAGGTTCCCGGATTGTCGATTTGGGTTGCGCCCCCGGCGGGTGGCTGAAGGTGGCGGAGGAAAATCTTGTAGGGGCGGCCCCCTGTGGCCGCCCTGGGCAACCACATGGGGTTGCCCCTACGAATATAATCGGCATCGACCTCCTCCCCCTTCAATACACCCCGGCCCCCTCGACCATTTTCATCCAAGGGAACTTTCTCGATCCTGCCAATCAGCAAAAGATCATTGAAACCTTAAACGGAAAGGCGGATTGGATCCTCTCCGACATGTCGCCGAATATCTCCGGAATCAAATTCAAAGATCTTCAAGCCTCAATGGAACTTTGCCAGTCAGCTCTCGAATTTGCCAAGGAGATTTTGCGCAAGGGGGGGGGATTAATCGTAAAAATTTTTCCCGGCCCGGAGATGGGAAGTTTCAGAAAGAAACTGAGGGAGGCCTTCGAACGAATCACCACGGTGGAACCGGAGGCGACACGAAAAACATCAACCGAAATCTATTTGGTTTGCATCGGCTTCAAGGGGTAACCCCTATTCCACCATCTCTCCTTCAATCCCCCATTTTACTTTAAGTAGTTCTTTGGGAAAGGCCAGAAGGGTATCTTTGGAAACCATCCATGAAGGAAGACTTCCACCGGCATCGCTGTCGAGGGAATAGGTGATTTTTCCGTTGGCCTTATCGTAGGTCCAGCTTCCATGATTATAGGGGGTATAAACATGGTCGGTGTGTTGATTGAGGGTTGAGGCGTAAGGGCCGACAAAGGCCCCATCGGCATCGACCGTATGTTTTACCTCATACCACTCAATAACAATCTTGTTGTCGGTCTGTTCTTTTACTTTCATGGCGATAACGTAATGGCGCGGATAGACAAAAGGCTTTAGGCCGCCGGTTCGCTGATAAACAATGGCATAGCCGTCGCGCGTTCCCAGTGAGGTGCATTCGGTCAAGGCGGAAACTCCGTTCACCTTCGCCGTCAGCGGGTAATGATTTGCGTCAAATATCACCTTTCTGAAATCTTCCGTGCTGATCTTATCCGCATTGGCCCCGATGGAAATTGAGCCGGAAATGCTCACGGTCCCCGAAGTTTTGGTTTTCTGCAATTCGAGGGAAACCGGAGCCCCACCACCTGTTACTCCCCCCAGCTCATCGCCCGGCGTCGGCCCTGGGGCATATGAATCAAGCGGGATAAGAGAACCCCCCATTCCCGCCGTTGGACCGGCGGTTGGAAACGAGGGGACAAAATCGCGAACAAAATCGGCAATGGATGGAATAATGGACATAGTCGGCTCCTTTTTTATCTATATCGGTACGTTGCTTAATTTGTTGCTAACTATTTTTCAAGTATTTTGACAGTACTTTGACTCGTCGCGTCGAAGATCAAAACTCCGGATCGGGGGCGCCGAGGGACTCCGGAGATTTGGAGGGGATATAAGGGATCTCCTTCTGAACCACCTCGGTTGTCTTCCCGGATGGCCCGGTCGTCTCGATAGAAGATTTCGGCGTGTCGACCGATGGCTTATAAGGCAAATCAACCGGTGGTTTTTGGGATGACGCATCGGACGGCGGCGTGGAGGGGATTTCGCTGGGGCCCACCGGGCCGATGGGGCCTTCCTGGGCAAAGGTAACCCGAAATAATAACAACAAACAAATAAGGGCACATCTTAGAATCACCCCCCCTGTCATCCCCGCGAAAGCGGGGATCCATACTGGATTCCCGCCTGCGCGGGAATGACATCCTACCCATTTATTCATTCGATTCCTGAAAAACATACACTCCCCCCAACTCTTCCGCCAACCGCGGATCTTTGAGCTTCAAATCGGCGTACTTCTTCTTCGCCTCCGTAAAATTTTTCGTGTCGAGATCGATGAGCAAAAGATTGAACAGAATCCGGGTATCGGCGGGGTTCATTTTTTGCGCCTTTAAATAGGCTTCACGCGCCTTGGCGTACTTTTTTACATGGCGGTTGATGTTCCCCTCGACCATCCAGAGATCGGCGGAATCCTTGATCGCTCGCGCTCTTCCGATCCAGACCATGGCGGCGTTGGCATCGCCGTTTTTACGGTAGACATCCGCCAACTGTTGCATCAGTAAAACATTCTGCGCGTCTCCTTCGAGCGCCTGCTTGTACCATTTGATGGAATCGTCAAAGGTCCCGATTTTTTCGGCGCAAACAGCCAGATTCCTGAGGGCAAAGGGGGAATTCGGCTCCATTTCGAGGACTTTTTTATAGGCTGAAATCGCCTCGAAGTATTTTTTCAAGTCGCGGGTCACATTCCCCAAAAGCGACCAGGCAGGAATCGAATAAGGCTCCAAACCGGTCCATTTGACCAACGCCTCCCGGGCATCCTCGTTTAGTCCTTCTTTCCGGGCCTCTTTGATTTTGGCCTTCAGCGAGTCAACGGTTTCAACCACTTCAACCTCAAACCGGCGGAGGAGTTCGGGCTGGGAGATCTCCCCTTTTTTGTATTCAAGAACGTCGGAGAGATAAAACCGGGCCTTGAAAATCGACTGTTCATTCCCCACCGCCTCCAAAAAAACCGCCGTAAACGGCGCCTTCGCCTCGGCAAGCCGAACCCCCAACTCGATGACAAAACTGTCAAAACCCTGCGCCGCAAACGGCTCTTTGTTTTGGAGTTTGAGGGAGAGAAAAGAGCCGTCTTCTTTTTTTTCGTACGGCTCGCGGAACATCTCCTTGAAAGAATCCTCCCACGCCAAAGGCTTTTCCCGAGAGGACCGGGACTCTTTTTCCTGAGCCGGTGCAATCGTCGCCTCGGGGTCGGGAGCACTTTGCCGGGCCGAATCGCCGCTACAAGAGAGATTAAAAATCAGGAGGAAAAAAAACAGAAAGAACACATGTTCTTTATACAAGATACGCCTGAAATTGACAAATCCCCAATAATCACCACAAATTGGGGTCTATATCCCCCATTCTAAACCGATCCTATTGGTATTAAGACCCCCCAATTTTTAATCGCCTCTTGCACTAATCATAAAAAGTTATTAAAATTATATAGTTAAGAATAACTCATTGTATATTCATTTTGGCATGGCTCTTGCTCTATGATGGGAAGAGGAGAATTTTATGGGTGATTCCACCTATAGCATTGGCGGTTACAGTATTGAAGAATTTGTCGGCCTGACGCCGGAAGAGCAGGATGCCATCCTCGCCCAGGAATGGGCCGATCTTTCGGCCGAGGAACTCGAAGAGGCCAAGACCGAATTCGACGAAAACATCTCCACCTACAAAGATGATTTGGAAGATTCCGCCGATGAACTGGAAGATATCGATGACGACCCCGACGCCGAGGAACTGCTGGCCGAGGTGGAGGCGGAAATTGAAAGCGCGGAAGAAACGGAAGATAATGTCAGCGAAGAAGCCGCGGATATTCAGGAACATACCCGTACCTATACCACCGACGAGGCGGCTTACATCAACGGCGACGATCTGGAAATGGACGGCGGAACCTATTCCTACGAAATGTCGGGCGGCGATGTTTATGTCGAGGGAGACGCCCAATGGGCGCTGGTAAGCGCCGACACCACCTCGGGAACCTATACCTTTAAAGTAAGCACCGACGAGGGCTATTGCTACGTTGAAGTCCATACCAATAATGGGGTCAACCCCTTTGGTGAACAGACCGATGAAGAATATCTTCAGGAGGAAGGGGTCACCAACGAATCCGGAGAAGTCGTTGAGGATTACAACGCCGACGGCTTCATGAATCAGGACGACATCGACGCCGCCCTCGAAGCCCGCGATGGTTCGACCCTGGAAGACAGCAAGACCCAATTTTATTATTCCGGCGGCATTTCCTCCGGCTATCTGGAAACGCTCAAAACCACCTGGCCGACCGACCTGTTGAAAATTTCCTACTGGGGCGATTCAACCACCTCTTTTTACGATGAGCTTTTTGGGGATGAAACAACCAGTGACAGCCATGTCGATGTGATTGAGGGCTACAACGATTCGGTTGAGGGGCTTACCTCCACCACCGTTTCGCAATATACCGACGGCACTCTCGATTCGACCCTCCAGGCCGCCGCAGAGGAAGCCCTTGAGGCCCTCTATGGCTATATCGACGACCCAAGCGGCGACAGTGTTGCGGAGATTTGGTCGGACATCTGGGCAAGCTGGACAGAGGCCGGATTGACCGATGCACAAAAGGCAACGCTCATTCAATATCTGACGCTGACAGTGGCCTTAAACGACAAAACAAATTTCGGCGCCCTTTTTGGACCGGCAATTATCACTTTGGAAACAATGCTGGATTACAGAAGCGACGCCCACGAGAATTACACGGACGCCGATAAGTTGATTGTCCTCCTGCTGGAAGGTCAAACGGGGGCGGTTGGGAACTACGGCGGCTCTTCGGCTGTCTGGACCACCGCCTTTTCGGCCGATGGCGCAACCCAGGGGTCGTGGAAGGATCAGGATGAAAACGTCACGGCCATCAACAATTACAAAGCCATCGTTGCCGCCATGGGAGGTTCCCTAACCGGAGCTGAGACAACGGCACTGGCAAATGAAAAGGCGATTTTAGAGACGGAGGAAGAAGCGGCAAGTGAAGGAGGGAATGTAGAACTGAGCGATGATGATTACGAAAAATTACTGGATAACTGTAATAAATATGGCGACAACTACGACACCGGAGCCGACGACGGCATGACCAAATCCAACCGCAAGGCGGAACTGACGGCCCTTGTCAACAAGATCAATGACTGGATTGCCTCCGGCGTCAGTGCCGAGGAGTTGGGAGACAAAATCGTCAACTACATCTACGGCCTCAACAGCGATTGGCAGGATGATATAGCCGCAACCATTGTGGTCATGCTGAAAGAATTGGCCCCTGACCTGTTTAAGGAAATCCAGACCAAAAGCTTCAGCGACGACATGATGGAAATCATCTGGAATGGCTGGTTTACTCCTGGCGCCGTCTTAGAAGCTTCCGATGCTTTGGGGTATGAAGACGCCACCACCTTGGGCTGGGGCGATTATACCGGAAATTAATAAATCACCCTTCTCAACACCAACCCCCTCGCCGGCGCGGTGGCGCCTGCTTGGCGGCGGTCGCGGGATTTGAAGGCTTTTCTAAATTCCGCAAGCCGCATCCTCCCCTTCCCCACCTGAACCAAAGTGCCTACAATGTTGCGGACCATCTGTTTTAAAAAGCCGTTGCCTACGATTGATATGCCGATCAATGAATCGGCGGTCTGTAGGGGCGTACAGCCGTACGCCCCTACGCGGATCGAGATTCTGTAAACCCTCCTCACCGTCGTCTTGACGCTACTGTCGGAGGCGCAAAAGGCCTTGAAGTCGTGCTCCCCGACCAGACATCTTGCCGCCTGACGCATTTTTTTGAGATCGAGAGGCACCGGAATCTGCCAGACATACTCATTTAAAAATGGGGATCGGGTCCGGGAATTCAAAATGAAATATTCATATGTTTTCCGTTTGGCCGATTTCTGGGCGTGGAATTTTTCGTCCACTATTTGCGCATCGATGACGGCAATGTCGGTGGGCAGGAGGGAGTTGAGGCTGTAAATAATTTTGTGTAGGGGCGTATTGCAATACGCCCCTACATCATCCGCGTCAAAATGACAAACCTGCCCCAACGCGTGCACGCCGGAATCGGTCCTCCCCGATCCGATGACATTTATTTTTTTCTGAAAAAGCCGATGGAGGGTCTTTTGGAGAAGCTCCTGAATCGTGACGCCGTTGGGTTGAACCTGCCAGCCGCAGTAGTTGGTCCCTTTATATTGAATTGTGAGTTTGATTCGGGGCATAGATCAATACCCTTCGGGTACAAGAGCCTATAACGCTCCCCGCCTTCGGCGGATAGCTAACAGCACCAACCGTAGTGAAAAACACATATGGGGTGCAGTCCCTCTACCATTAAAAATCTAATAGACGAAAGGGACAGGCTCTAGAAGGCCATCATAAAGCCAAAATAGGCGGAAAGGCCGGAAAGATCGAGGCCGGTCGACTTAAAACTGTCGATCTTGCTGTAACGCCCCTCGACGGTGAAATAAATGTCATCAATCCCCTTTGCCTCGAGCGTATCGCCGATGTCTTCGATACGATCGAGCAGAAAAGCCAACCCCCCCATTCCGTGGAAACCGAATTTCAGGCCGCTGATTGAATCACCATCGACGCTTTCGCGGAAAAACACATAATCCAGACCGGCCCCCGCATACGGCACGACAATCTGTTCCTTCTTGAAATCGGCGCGAAAAATAAAATTGTTGCGGATGGGAATAAGAAGAAGGCTCGACCGATCTCCCGATTCAAGGCCCGAGTCGATCCCCACTGCCTGCCCGCTGTCGTGAAAAAAGCCGACGGCAACCGTGGCATTGAATTTCGACTTATAGAGAAGGCCAAATTCCGCCTCGGCGCCCAAGTTGCAGCATTGGCCGTAAAAATCCTCGACCACGGCATTCTCGGGAAACCACATGGACCCTTTAAGCTCCAATGAGAACCATTTCCGCTCCGGCTTTCGCCCAATGACAACGTTGGTCGGCGATTCGACGGTTTGATCGGTAATCACGGTTTCAACCGGCGCAACTGTTTCCACGGAAGGGAGAGAGGGAGTCGTCACGACTCCGGCCGATTCGTTGATTTCTTGAACCGTGCCGTCTGTGGCCGGTGGAGCCGATGACGCCGATGGGGGCGGCACGTAGGCATCGTCCGTTGCAAACGCAACCACAGGAAACAAAAGAAGGACCAAAATGGAGACCGGCTTTCGATGTCGCATCAGTAATAAAATCAAAAAAGGCAAAACAAAAATAACCCCAAACCCTAAACCCTGACCCCCAGCCCCTGCATTTAACGAGCACCCCGTCTCCCCCAATATTCCCGCCGCGCCGACGGTGCGTTCCGGAAAAACCACGCTTGTAGCCGCTTCAATGTCTCCCAATTGTCCGCCATCATCCTCCGCCTGAACCGCCAAACAATAGGCTGTGCCGTTGGTCAATCCGGCGACCTTCCCTTCACAATCATCGGCGCAATTATCGTGATTCAGCTCCCCCTCGGCCTCGAAGGTCGAGAAATCGAGGGAGCCGGGACAGGAGGGGCTTGTCTGGCTCTCGGCCGGTTGGGCATAAATATGATAAAGATTAATGTCGTCGTCGGTCAATTTATCGAAAGTGACAAAAGCCTTTTCGTTGCCGAAGTTAGTCCCCGTTATGGTAACGGCAGGGGGCGGCCGGTCGACATCGATATCCACGGCATCGCGGCCCGGATTGCCGTCGGCGTCGGTGACAAAGATAAAAATACGGTTGGTCCCCTCTTCAAAAATCTCCCGGTCAAAATCGTTCATGTCAATCGTATCCGTCGTGACATCGGTGTCGGCAGAGGTGATTTCGGTTTCCCCCTGGAGTTCGGTGCCGGTGGAGGCGGTGATGTCCGAATTGACAAACATCCGGTAGGTTCCCGCCTCATCCGACTGAAAGGTGAGGTTGAAAGTGGTGGTTGTCCCGTTCAGGCTGATGGAGGTATCTTCATCAATGGTGACAAACGGGTTTTCGGTGATAACCGAGATGGTCGCGTCGCCGTTGGAGGTATAGACATAGCCGTCATCCACGGTCGAGGCTGTCACAGGGCCGGGGACGCCGGAGAGTTCCAGCGGATCAAGAACATCGGTTGTGCTGTCATCGATATCGATGATTTTTGGATCATCCGGCAGAGAATCAGGATCGGAGACATCAAGCAGAGTCAACCCGTCCGCCCCCGAAACATAACCATAAACGCTTTCTGGGTCGGCCACATCGACGATAAAAATGTCATCAAGACTCGAATTTTCGTCCGACTCAATGGTCACCGGATCGGTGGAGTTGCCGCTTTGTTGGTCGACCACATCATCGTTGGAGGCATCGATGACCCAGACAACATCATTGGTCGTATCGACAACATAAACAAACTCGCCATCGGGGGTCACAGCCATTGTTCCCAGGTCGGGATCGGCCGTCAAACCGGCATCATCGGCCGGGATGGTGATGGCGCTGACCTCTGAACCTCCGGCATCCATCACAAAAACGTTTCCATCGGCCGCCGATACAAACACCTTTTGGCCTCCATCGGAATCGGCAAAAACAACGTCAACCGGCGCCGAATCGAGCGCGATTTCCGTCAATGAATCTTCATCGAAATCATAGGAAAAAAGGAGGGAATCGTCGGTGTTGATGAAATAAACAATCTCATCGCCGTCATCGGAATCCGCCGCAATGGCCCCAAGCGTTCCACCGGATGTTTCATCGGAAAGAACGAATACCCGCGGATCGCCGGAATCCTCCCCCGCCGTTCCATCTCCGGTGTCCCCGGTGCAGGCCGAGTCAGTGGAGCAATCCGAATCATCGCAGTCTGTATCGCCGTCGTCATCGTCATCTTCTTCATCATCGCAGTCGGTCTCGATATCCTCACAGGCTGAATCGCTCGAGCAGTCGGAATCGTCGCAATCGGCATCGCCATCGTCATCGTTGTCCTCTCCATCGTCGCAATCATCCTCGGTCTCCTCGTCATCGCTTTCGGCGTCCTCGATCTCCGCGTTTTCCTCCTCGATATTATCGAGTTCAACGCGCGCCAGATCGCCTCCCGACAACGTGACCACCAGACTGGTTCCGTTTCCCAAAAGGGCCATTCCCCCAATCGAATCGCTGAAGGCAGTCGGTTGATCGGCAAAAAAATCCCATGTTTCGGTGTCGATAATTTGTATTTCGGTATCAACAATGGCGAGAATAAACCGGTCCTTGAAATCGCCGGTTTGGGGAACCAGAATTTGTGTGGCCTGTGATGAGAGGAGATCGAGCGGAGCGCCGCCTGATGCCGGAGTTTTTTCCCCCACCGGCGCGGCACCGGCCGGGCCTGTGGCAAAAACGGCAAAGGTCAAAAGAAAGACGGCGAGACCGGGAATCGGTAAACGCTTTGGTTTCATTCGGGGATTTGGATCGGACCTATTCCAATTATATCAGTTTCTCGGCAATTTGCACGGCATTTAATGCGGCCCCCTTCAAAATCTGGTCGCCACAGACAAACAGGTTAAGGCCGTTATTGATGCCCAAGTCCTTCCGGATTCGCCCGACAAAAACTTCGTCGTGTCCCGACACCTCGATGGGCATGGGAAAGTGGTTTTTTTCCGGCTGATCGACAATCTTCACCCCCGGCATTTCCTGGAGCGCCTTTTTGGCCTCAGCCACCGAAATATCGCGCTCCAATTCAAGATGAATGGCCTCGGCATGGGCGCGAAAAACAGGCACCCGGACAGCTGTCGGTGAAACAAGAATGGCATCGTCGTGAAAAATCTTCCGGGTTTCGCGAACCACTTTGATTTCCTCTTCCGAATAACCTTCCGGTCCCACGAGGGAGTCGTGGGAGAAAAGATTGAAGGCAATCTGATGCTTGAACACATTCTTTTTCACCGGTTTTCCCGACAGGACATCTTTCGTCTGGGTTTCAAGCTCCTCCATCGCCTTGGCCCCCGCACCGCTTACCGCTTGGTAGGTGGCCACAACCATTCTTTTGACCTTGGCTATTTTATGGATCGGCCAAACCGCCATCCCGGCGATGATGGTGGTGCAGTTGGGGTTGGCAATGATCCCTTTGTGTTTTTTGATGTCTTCGGGGTTGATTTCCGGAACGACCAGCGGCACCGTCGGATCCATCCGGAAGGCGCTGGAGTTGTCGACAACCACCGCCCCCGCCTTGACCGCCGCAGGGGCGAATTCCTTGCTCCGGCTCCCGCCGGCCGAAAAGAGGGCAATGTCGATTCCCTTAAACGAATCGGCCTTTAACTCGGTTACAGGATATTCCTTCCCCTTGAACTTCATTTTCTTGCCCGTCGAACGGCTTGAAGCCAACAGGCGCAATTCGGCGATGGGAAAATTCCTTTTTTCCAGAACCCTCAAGAATTCCTGACCGACAGCGCCGGTGGCGCCTGCAATGGCGACATTGTATTTTGATTTTTTTTGCATGTTACCGGATTTCCTTACAAATCGCCTCCCCCATCTCCTTTGTTCCAACCTTTCTAGTCCCCTCCGTGAAAATATCCGCCGTTCGATACCCTTTTTCTAAAACCTCTGCAACCGCCCGTTCAATCTTTTTGGCCGCCTGCGACTGATTAAATGAATACTTCAAGCACATTGCCACCGAAAGAATGGCGGCAATCGGGTTGGCAAGCCCTTTGCCTGCAATATCAGGCGCCGATCCATGAACCGGCTCGTACATCCCCCGGCAGGCCGCCTCGGCCCGTGACGATCCGTTGAGCGACGCCGAGGGAAGCATCCCGATGGAACCGGTCAGCATGGCCGCCTCATCGCTTAAAATATCGCCAAACAGATTTGATGTGAGAATCACATCGAACTGTTTCGGGTTGCGGATCAGTTGCATGGAGCAGTTGTCCACATACAGGTGACTCAATTCAACATCGGAGTAATTTTGATGAACTTTTGTCACCACATTCCGCCAAAGCTCGGTGGCCTCCAGTACGTTGGCCTTGTCGACCGAGGTGATTTTTTTGCGTCGGCCTCTCGCCAGTTCAAAGGCGACTTTGGCAACCCGCTCAATTTCACGGGTGGTATAAACCAGCGTGTTAATCCCTTTCTCTTCTCCATTCGGAAGTTTGGAAACACCGCGCGGTTTGCCGAAATAGATCCCCCCCGTCAATTCACGGACCACCATCAAATCGATTCCCTGAATCACTTCCCTTTTGAGCGTGGAGGCATCGATCAGCGGTTCAAAAACGGTCGCGGGACGCAGGTTTGCAAACAGGCCCAATTCTGAGCGCAAGCCAAGAAGGGCCCTCTCCGGACGGACGGAATAATCAAGCGGTTCCCATTTCGGGCCGCCGACCGCCCCCAGAAGAACCGCATCGGATTGTTTGGCAATCCGCAGTGTCGATTCAGGAAGCGGCTTGCCTGTTTGATCGTAGGCGGTTCCCCCAACCGGCGCCTCCTCGAATTCAAAAGAGAGCCCTTCGGTCTTTTGAATGATCTTGAGAACGTTGACCGCCTCTTTTGTGACCTCCGGACCGATCCCGTCGCCGGCAAGAACCGCAATTTTGTATGTTGTCATATCGTTTGTACAGGCGACCCGGCGGGTCGCCTGTACCTATTTTTTAAACAATTCTTCCAATTTTTTCTTCGCCTCCGCCGCAGGATCCGTAGGGGCGGTTCGCGAACCGCCCCTACCGGCCAAAAAATAATCACAAAAATTCGATTTTTCCTTGTCCAACACCCGCTCGGCCTGAGGCTCGCTACACTCGTTGTAGGCCGCCCTGTCGTAGAATTCGCAATTTTTGCAGATATGCAAATCTTGGGAGCAAAATGGGCATCGATGTTGACGCCCGACACGATCATGAATCTCAAGATTTTTCCGACAAAAATAACATTGCATGAGAAAATTCTAAATCCCTTTCCCCGCCTTCTTCTGCTGATAATACTCCAAACGATTCAACGCCGACAGAAACGCCAGTCCCGACGCCATGATGA
>JACQOY010000225.1 GCA_016207765.1 Deltaproteobacteria bacterium
ACGTACGGATAAGGGCAGGGCTTCTTAAGGCCGGAGAAGTGAGGCCGGGCGGAATATCCCCTGCATAGGCGGCCGCACCACCCAAAAGAAAAGACCTTTCGCCAACCTTTCTCCCGTCCCCTGTTTCCTCTTGCTTCGCTTCATACGAATCTTTCTCGAAGGCCACCGCTACTTCCTCTTCTGATTCTCTCTCTGGTTCTTTCGTCTGAGCCGGTGCTTCTTCCGAAGCAGGGACCTCTCTTCTTCTCAACTCCCGCATCTCAATATCTTTTAAAACCACCTCTCTCCTGAAAAGAAGGTCGTCGATTTCATAGTTGGTGAGATTATCCTTTAGTTTGTCAGAAGCAACATCGGGTGCGAGTTGTCGAATCGCCCGGGCAAATGAAGCAGGATACCTTTCGGGGAGATGAACTCCGAAGGGCCTTCTTAAAGGGAAATCAAAATCGTCATGGGCTTTTTTTCCTACCAGCCCCAGCGCAAAGGCATAACTATTGTCACCGGTCATCAGTTGTCCCTCTGCATCCATACGCACAAAATCGGTCCATCCCAACCAGTTGCCGATCAAAAATTGAAAGGCAAGAGCCTCATGGAGGGAATCAGGGTCTGCTTTTTCTTCATCGAAATATTCGTGACAAGGAAAAGGACTGACAAGCCCTGTTTGTCCGTTCACACGTGCCATCCATGAAGAGGGGACGGTTTTGATTCCCATCAGTTCTTTAAGTTGGGAGACAGCCAGCATCCGCCGAAAGGTGCTGATGTCATCACGATTACCCCGAAAGGGACGGAAAATATGTTCTTCGCCATCAATGGCAACGTTGTAGAGCTCGCCAATAGCATAGGAAAAGAAAGGAGGGGCTTGCAAATCCCCCTGGTAGGATGGCAGGGAATTCTTGTCTTTCATTGCCGCAAGCCATTCTCTTGCCTTGTTGGCATCTTCAAACCGCATCAGATCTCTTTGTTTCGCCGGATGGCCGGCGGCGGAAGGATAGTTGTCTCTTTTTTGATCAAGAAGGTCCTGAACAGCCGCAAGGAGGGGAGAGAGTACATGGTTGCCATCAGAGGCCTCGAGCAGGCCCCGAAACCAAAGGTGTGTGATCCAGACTTCCCCATCAAATGGCTGTAAGAAAAGACCGATTGTGCCACCCTTTTTTTCTCTCCAAAAAAAAGGATTTTTTCCGGGAGTATTCCAGAGGCTCAATTCTTGCATTGTTTTTTGAATCATCTGAGCGGCTCGGTTGTCCGGATTTTCGGAAAAATCCATATAACCTTCCGCCATGGGATCATCGGTTGCCAATCCAATCCCGTCGATCTTTCCTCCCTTTCCTTCAATAAGAACAACGGAACGCAGAGGAGCAAGTTTTACCTGATCCCGGATGGTATTTTTTGGAGAGGAGAGGAGGCGGGTGAGCTGAAGGTGATCTCTCAGTTTCCGTTCCAGTGCGGTGATCCCCCCGACAGTAAAGGGAAATGTCGTCATATGTCCTGCCGGGTCTTTTCCGGAAGAGACAGGAATTTCTTCGACACGAACCGGATGACGCAAGATTTGTTCAAGATAAGCGGGAATTGGCGTTTGTTGAATGGCAATGCGGGCTGTCGATATACTCACAACGCGACTGACAATCGCTTCAAGTTCGCGATCCGTCAGGGAATGAATGGGAGGAGACGTTGTGTTCGGTGGAAAAGGGTATCCCTCTTGACGCAAATCTTCTATCACTTCAGCGACATCACCATAATGTCTTCCAATATATTCTCTATTTTTTTCCAAATAAGCGGCAACCCGTTGCATTTCCTCCGGAGGGAGAAAACCGGGACGAATAATATGAGGTTTCATCCAGTAAAAAAGGGTAAAGTCGAGATGGTCACTATCAACAGAACGCCCAGGATGTCGGATGGAACGGGTTGTAAAAAATTCGAATTCAGCAGGATCGATCAACACAAGACGTCCATCGAGGAGAATCAAAAAATCAAGATCTTGCGTCCAAACGCCAAGACGGTCAAAATATCTTCGGGCCCGAAGTAAATCAGTCAGAGTTTGATGGTTGATGCGATGGCTGATGGGTTCCCGGATGTCGGCAAAATTATAGATATCTTTTGTGTTAAGGCCGTTTGGTATTTCTTCCATAAAGATGCCTATGGAATCTCGATCGGGAAAGAAGGCCGCACCGTAAAAGCGGGGACCCATTCCCAAAAGGGAAAAGATGGCATAATTTCTTATCTCACGAACCGTATCCTCCCCCATATCGTCGATCATTTTGACGACGAGAGGACCTCTTGTTCCCTCAACGGTGGCACGATAGACACCATTGTTATTGCCCCCAAATCCCCAATTTTGCCACCCGCGCCCCACACCCAAATTTTTTGAGTAATCGACTTCGACACGATCGAGAGGAACCAAGCCGAATTCTTCTATTGCTGTACGAGCAAGGAGTACAAGGACTTGGTTCATTGCTGTTTCATCAGGATCTTCGTCAGGCGTCGGCATTAAAATAAAACTTGGAGGGGGAGGGCCCGCGGCAACGTAGGTGCTTCCGCCGGTCGTGCCGATAGCACCGGCACCGCTTTCAATCGCCTGCGCCACAAAGCCTACAGCGGCCACTCCCGGCCATTCCTCCGCCAGATCGCCTGAAGGAGATTGAGGAAAGGATCCCAAATCGGCTTTTTGAATTGTTGTGTCGCCCATCAGACTTAAGGCCCTTCGGCCCGTTTATTGCCTGTCTTACTACTCTTATCGGCAAGAAAATAATAAAGTTGCGTGAAAAATGTATACACAAGAAGGGAGGGTATGACAAGGGGTGCTTCCCCGGTCTCCGCATTGCCGGGGCCAAGGTCTTACTTATGGGGCATACTCATAGGCTCCGATATCGCATGTCCCAACGCGAGCTTGTCCGCGTTGATCGAAGGCGAGGGCGCCGCCGGTGCAAATAGTCGGATCCGCCGCGTCAATGGCCGGGCTTTCCGCCGAAAGGGGAAAGTAAGTTCTTCCCGGAAGAGCTTCATCCACAAATGCTCCCAGGACGGGATCGACATCAAGAAGATCGGGACCGGCGTTTGAGGCGGACAGAGGCACTCCCAATTCCTGATTAACGACGCCAATGAGATTATATCCCAGCGATGTCATGTCGGCTCCTGAATAGTCTGAGGTGGTGTTTTCGGTAGCCGTATTGTTGGCGAGCAGGGTGCTTTTGATATTCAGTTGACTCGATGGAGGAACACCGGGGGCAAAGAAAATACCGCCGCCGTTGTCGGCATTATTTCCCGAAATTGTTGAGTGGGTTATTGTCATATTTGACCGGTTGTAGATTCCTCCGCCGGCGCTTGCTTGGGGACCGTTTTCCGCCGTGTTGTTATCGGCAATGGTTGTGTTGCTGATCAAAGCCCAGCCATCTTCGCTGGAATAGATCCCCCCTCCCATAACGACGGCGCTATTGTCGAAAATGCCGCAGTTGACCACACTGATTCCGGCGTTATTGCTTTCTCCCCCGTTATATCCGTCATATTTTCCGCTAAAGACTGCTCCGCCTTGCCCCGCGTTGTTGCCCGACAGGGTAAGCCGGCGCAGATGGAGGACCCCCAGGTTGAGAATGGCTCCGCCGCGAGTGGCCTCGCCTTCTCCCAAACTGAATCCTTTGATGACCAGATTTTTCATCGTTACCGCCACATTTTCTTTGATCTGAAAAGCTCTGCCGGTGAAAGTTTTGGATGGCATAATGACAGGATTGGCTGTTTGCCCCTTCTTAGCTGTGCCTGTGATGGTCAGATTGTCGGTAATATCAAGGTCATTATCGGCGTCATTAATATGATCCATAAAATCGTAGGGTGTGGAGAGAGACTGACTTCTTGTGAGGAAATAGGTGCCGGTTGGGAGTTGAATGGTATCGGGCCCTGACCGTGCATTGGCCTCCATGACGGCCGCACGGAGGGTGCATCCCGCTTTTACTGCGGCGCAGACACCATCGCCTGGATGAACATCAACGACATCAGCGCTGCTGTTGACCGTAAAGGTGGCGGCCCAGGTGTTGGGAATTGAAAGCAAAGTCATCACGGAAAAGAAGCCCAGGGTTTTTTTAATGGTATTCATTTTTGTCTCCCTTTTGTTCATACGTTAAAATATTTACTCGGTGGAAAAGGTGTCCTCTGCCGTTTCAAGGGAGGTAATTCGCGGCTTGCCGAAAGCGAAGCTCTCCATCTCGGAGGCATCGAGGATATTGTCGTCGTCATCATCGTCAAAGGACATCGAACGCTCCACGGAAAAGGTCATTGTCAGCGTATCGGAGGCGCCCGAGTCGATCAGGGCTTCGGTGATGTTGAGCGGCGCCAGGCCGTCGTCCGTGGTCGATCCGAATGAGGAGTTGTAAACCCACTCTCCGTTGTCACCGCGAGTCAATTCATCCAACACACCGGTCTGCGTCAGCGGGTTGGAGGGACGCCCTTCGGACAAAGAGGCGAAATTTTCCCCGTCGAGATCCCACCAGTACCAGATGCCGTCTCTTGAGTTGAGAAAAACAATGTCACCCGCCAGAACTTCCCCCTCCCCAAGACCGGAGAGATAAGAAGCGGTGTAACCTTCGAGTGTCGTGGAACAGCCGCCTTCGTTTAAGCAGAGGAGGGCGAATTCAAAGCCGTCGGCGCTTTCCGGAACATTTGCGTCGCTTTCACTGCCGGGAAAAGCGGTTATGAGGAAGTCAATTCCCAGACGAACAGCCGAATAGAGGCCCGCCTCCTCGATCAAGTCGGTGGAAATGGTTTCACTCGTTCCCACCGAATCGTCCACCTCCGATGCGGAAGCGGTGTAGATGATCTGATCCGAGAGGAGGGCGGCATTAAGGGTAGCGGCGTTCATTTCTTCGCCGGCTCCAAGAAACGGATCCACTTCTTCCCCTCTTTCCCCCGGGCATTCCATATCGCTTCCCGATGAGTCGGTGCAATGAATGAGCGCCAGATGGCGAATTCCCAGAATATAGACATCCGGCGTGTATTCGCCGCCTGAAACGGCCGCCTTTTTCAGGGCTTCCCCCCCGGAGGCGCCCACGTTATCGGTAAGGCTTACGTTGATCTGGGCCCCTCTGGGATTTCCGACGGTTGTCAGGCTGGAACTGCAGGCTGTTCCCAGAAACAAAAAAGCCAGGCAAAAGGCAAAAATTTTATTTCTTGTCATTTTTTCCTCCCAGAAATTCATCCTCGTCAAACCGGGTGAAAGGGAGGAGTTGCATGTTGAGCATGAAGAGTTCCAGTTTGTCGCCGATGGGAAGGCCGGAGGGTTGATGGCTTTTACTCAGAATAAAGCGGACCACTTCATCCTGAAAACGGTGCATCATTTTTTTTAATTCCTGAAAAGCCTCCCGATCGATCAGGGAAACCGTCGAGGAAAATTCACGAAGCCGATGGGAGACTTTCATGAGAATTTCCTGCGACTCCTTGAGCACTTCCGAATGGTAATTGAAGGCCGCCATCGATTCGACTTCTTTTCCCGTATGCAGTTCGGCGTCGTTCTGGCGGAGACGTCCCCTGTCGTCGCGAACAAACAGGTTGAGTTGTTCCAGCGTTTTTAAGGCGTGTTTGATTTCCCAGACGGTGACGGTGCCGGCGAGTTTGTCCTGGATCCACTCGGGATCCTCGCGGAAATCGGGATGAGCCGCCAGTTCCCGGATGGTCACATAATACCAGTGGCTTAAATATTCGTACTGTTCGCGGACAAAGGCATTTTCCTCTTTGCGGCTCCGGCGCGTCAGGATTTCTTCAAAGAAAAATTTCCTGGTCTTTAAATCTTTTGCCTCCTTGTAATTGACCAAAAGCTGGAGGTGGCGGCTCTCCCTTTTTCCCAGATCAAGCCCCTCGGCAAAGCGATGTACACTTTTGGGGGAGATCGGCCTTACTTCGTCCAAGACCCATTTCAGATAGGTGGGGGATTTAAAGCCCGATTTTTTGCAAAAAGCGCGAAAACTGAAATTTCCTATATTCCGCTTATATTGAACCAAGTCGTTGATATAAGGGACATAATCCATATAGCTATTTATCTCAACCGGCTGTTTTATCGCCTCTTCTATCACAAAGAGATCATAATAGAAAAAAGGGCTTAGTGCAATATACTAAAATTTTTATTACTAAAAGTGTACTTTCTCTTCAAAATTTCTTCCCCTTTTTTCGCCCAAATTAAGGCGCATGAGAATGAAGATCATCAAGCCAATCAAGACCCCTTGCCAAGGGTTGGCCGTACCTGTTGTTTGATCCACCATGAGTTGACACCCGCCGCCCGATGCCGGGGAACCGGGAGTGGGTGCTGTGTCGATAATAGCGTCGCCATCATCGTCTTCCCCGTCTGCGGCTATTTCGGTTTCGTCGCCGCTATCATCTTCTTCCCCGATCGGCGCGGGAGCGGTTTCCCCACCGGACTCGGCATCACCGGAGCCAAGTTCCGTGGCTAAAGTGTCGTCCCCGGTTAATGTATCCGCCGAAGCCGTATCTGTCGATGTATCGATGGTCGAGTCGAAGGGAAGCATCGAATCGACAGGCGAGTCGGGAGAGGGGAGTGTCGAATCGGCCGGGGTATCAACAACCGGTGTGTCTGTAGTTGGCGCAGAAGAGGGATCAGATTCTTCCGGCGGCGGTGCAACTTCTTCCGATGACTCTGTTTGACAGGTTGAACTGCAACCATCTCCGCTGTCGCTATTTCCATCATCGCATGTTTCAAAAGCATCAACCACCCCATTGGCGCAGGTCCATTCCACAGCTCCCGCATCACAGAACCCCACCCGATTCCGGCTCAACTGATCGGTTGAGTTGCCGTCGGGATCAGCGCATCCTGACGGATCGCCGCCGTTGATTGCGGGGCTTATAACCGCCAGCAGGTAATGGCCGCTTCCCGCCTCCGCGCTGTTTTCCTGAAAATTCCCCAGCAAGCCTGAAATGTTTGTCTGATCACCTGTTGCCGAAGACAGATTGCAGGAATCATCATCGATAAAATTATACCCCAGAGAGACAAGATTGTTTCCAGACGAGTTGGTATATCCCGCACAGTTCGGTCCATCATCGTTGCTTGCTGGATCGTTGAAAGCCTGATTTCCGGACAAAATTGAATTCTTGATTTGCGGAACCTGACTCGACCCTCCGATATAGATCCCCCCTCCAAATCCGGCGCTGTTGCCGGCAAGAGTCACATTCGTCAGGCTTAAAGCGGAAAGATAATCGACATAAATCCCCCCTCCCAAAGCCGATGAATCAGGAACTGTATTATCCGCAATGGTGGAGTTCCAAATGCCGACATTGGTCGGCGGTTCGCTCATGCTGATGCTGTAAATGCTGATCCCCCCTCCCAGAGCGTAGGGGATATTGGTGACTGAATTGCCATGAATGGCTGTACGATTGATCAGGATGGTTCCCCCCTTCAAATAAAGAGCCCCGCCATTTTTTGCCGAATTGCCCGAAAAAGTTGATTTGACTATCGAGATGGTATGGATGGAAGCGACATTGGCATAAATAGCCCCCCCGAAACGCACGCCCGCTGTTGAAGTTCCGATACTTCCGTTATTGCCCGTGAAGATGCTATTGGTAACGGAAATGTTTCCGTTTGTATAAATGGCCCCTCCCCCTTTGGCGCTGTTGGCGGTAAATGAACTGCCGTTGATCACCAGGGAGCCGTCATTATTGATGGCCCCCCCTTGGGAATTCGTGCTCTGATTTTGGGAAAAAACAGAGTCAGTGATGGTCGCCAAACCGCTCAAATTATAAAGTCCCCCTCCGTCTCCCGAGGAGGTGTTATCGCTGACAACAACATTGTTGAGAGTCAACGGCCCCGAGGAGTTGTAAATGGCTCCTCCCACGACGGTAAAACCGACGGTCGCTTCCCCCCCGGAGAGGGTTAAATTTTCAAGTGTGAGGTTGGAGCTTGGGTTGCAATAAATCAATTGCATGGGGGAAGCTGTGGTACTTCTGGTAATCACTGTTTGGGCAGGACTACTCCCCAATCCGACAAGAGTCATTTGAGACCATATGAGAGGAAGGGCTATTTCCTGGTCGGAGTTCTTCTGGTATTCAAGAGAATAAGTTCCTGCAGGGATTTGAATCGTATCGGCATCGCTCCCGGCGGGACAGGCATCTACGGCCATATTATAATTGGCCGCCTTGATGGCTTCACTCAGCGTGCAGTCGCCATCAGCGACATAATTTCCGTTATTGAAAGGCTCATCAGAAAAAGTATTGACCTGAATGACTGCGGCGTCCGCATTTTTTGCGAACAAAAAATGGCCGAGGAAAACAACGCTTAAACATAAAAGAAACTCGCGGGTTTTCATGGGAACCTCCTCCCTTGCTCTCTTGATTTAAGCAAATTTGATGCCAAACAGCTTTTAAGGGCGCTTTTTGATCGCCCCTTATTTTAAGTACACAAAAC
>JACQOY010000226.1 GCA_016207765.1 Deltaproteobacteria bacterium
CTTCAGCATCGGGACCAACGACCTCATCCAGTACACCCTGGCGGTCGACCGGAACAACACCCGAGTGGCCTCCCTGTATAATCCGCTCCACCCGGCGGTTCTGCGCGCCATTCGCAAAACGGTGGATGTGGCCCACAGGGCCCGAAAACCGGTTTCGGTCTGCGGTGAAATGGCCGGTCAACTGATGGGAGTGGCGATTCTTGTCGGAATGGGGGTGGACAGCTTGAGTATGAGCGCGCCCCTTGCCTCGAAGGTCAAGAGTTTTGTCGGTCGTTTGAGGTATCGGGATGTCCGTCATCTTGCCAATCTCGCCGTGCAGATGGATTCCACCGACAAAATCCGCGAGTTGGTCGAACAAACCATTGCAAAATGGGGGTTGGCCGAATACCTGCCGCATCCAACGCCTGCGGTGTAGGGGCGGCTGCTATTTTTTTAGCCGAAAGCGGATGTCCTGAATTGAATGATTCTTGTCCCCCAGCGCCCCTATTTTCCGCAAAATGGCTTCTTTTTGCATTTGCAGTTCGTTCATCCAGGCGGGATGGACAACCGAAACAACAAGGGTCTGGCCCGACACATAATCGGGCTGGGCCTTTTGGGCGATGGTTTCACCCACGATTTCGTTCCATTTTTTCCATACCGGGTAAACCCTGAATTTTTCCTCGAGATTCAGATCCTTGAAGGTTCCTGCAAGGATGTCATCGATCCGCCGGAAGCCGCCGGGCGGCAAGTTTTTTTTATTGGGGAGCATGGCGTCTTTTCTTGGTCCTTATCACCTTCTTTTTTTCCTGTCTTGAAAAAAACGGCGGAAAGAGGAACAATACCCCTTTGGTTTACGATTGACAATTTTTGCGGGAATCTTATCATCACCGGTCGTTCAAACGTTTAAGCAGGGAGGGGTTTCATGAACAAAAAAGACCTTAAAAAATTCAAGGAATTGCTCGAAGAGCGCCGCCGTGAAATTCTCGATCAGGCCGAGTCGACCAAGGAAAAAGGGATGAATTTCGATCCCGACGATCTTCCCGACGAGGTCGATCTTGCTTCTTCCGAGGCCGACCAGTCGATGAACTTGAGGCTCAGGGATCGCGAGAGGGTTTTGCTGAAAAAGGTGGACAAGGCCCTCAAGAAAATCGAGGATGAGGAGTATGGGGTCTGCGAGAGTTGCGGCGAAGAGATCGGCGTCAAACGCCTTTTGGCCCGTCCGGTGACCGATTTGTGCATCAAATGCAAAGAGGAGCAGGAGCGGGTCGAACGGGCTTACGCGGAATCATGAACCAAAACCAACGGGAACGCCTCAAGGAACTTCTCCTCGATCTGTCCTGTGAACAGGGGGAATTTACCCTCTCTTCCGGACGTAAAAGCAATTTTTATTTCGACGGCAAACAGACGGCCCTTAATCCCGAGGGGGCCTATCTTTTGGGGCATCTTCTTTTCGAAAAAATCCGGGAAATAAACCTTTCCGTTGAAGCGGTGGGGGGACCCACGCTGGGGGCCGATCCTCTGGTTACGGCCGTTAGTCTGGTGAGCCACCTTCAACAAAAGCCGATTCCCGCCTTCATCATCCGCAAAGAGCGAAAACAGCACGGGACCGAAGCCTGGGTCGAGGGTTTCAGGAATTTGAATCCCGGCATGCGGGTTGCGATTATCGAGGATGTGATCACCACCGGAAAAAGCTCGCTGGAGGCGGTCCAAAAAGCCATCGATGCCGGGTTGAACGTTGTTTGTATTGTCGCCATTATCGACCGGGAAGAGGGGGGACGTCAGGCGATTGAAGAAAAAGGGTATCGGCTGGAAACGCTGTTTACAAAATGGGAGTTGATCGGTGCCTAGACAAATCATCCTGGTCTTTACATTTTTTCTTTTCATCTTTTTTCCGCTGGGCGCCGATTCGGGGGGGCCTTCCTACAAAAAAACCCTCAAAAAATGGACCCATTCGGATACGGTTTACCGGGCCCGCGATTTTCATGCGGAAATTCTCTTGTCCGCCACCTGGCTCAATGATGCAGTCCTGAACGCGCAAGCGGCCAAATATGCCCAGGTCTACGATGTTTCCGATTCGGAGCAGGATGAGTTTCTGGGCCAACTGGTTAAAAAACGCGATGACGCCGTTCTTTTTTTCGTTTCATTTTATCATTATGACCGCCACTTTGACGACCTGACCGATCCACAGGCCAAATGGGACATCCGTCTGGAGGCGGGTGGCGGCGCCACTGGCGGCGGACGTGATTTTCGTCCCTTGAGAATGGAAAAAGTCAATCGCCCAACCCCTCTGGAGCGGCTTTTTTATCCCTACCTCGATTCCTGGTCGCGCGGTTATTACGTCTGGTTTCCCCGCGAGGCCTCGAATTATTCTTCTCCCCACACCCTGTCGGTCCACGGCCCTTTTGCCTCTTCCGAGCTGGTATGGAAATAAAAGGGGATGCCCTCGAAAAAAAACTTGCACAAATCCGCGACCAAACGGAAGGATGGGTGGCGCGTTGGATCAACAAACCGGTTTCCTTTGCCCTGACGCGGCGGTTGCTGAAAACACCGGTGACTCCCAATCAAATTACGGCCGTTAATCTGTTGCTGGCGGGCACCGCCGCTTTTTGTCTGTCGCGGTTGGAATATGGGTGGCGGGTGTTGGGCGCCTTTCTCATGTATTTTTCGTCGATCATTGACGGCTGTGACGGGGAGGTGGCGCGGTTGAAGGGGCTTTGCTCCAAATTCGGCGCCTGGTTTGATACGATTGCCGACGATTTTTCGAATAACCTCTTCTTTGCGGCCATTTTTATCGGCTTGTTTTGGTCGACCGGCAATCCGCTCTATTGGAAATTGGGGGGGATTGCCCTTCTATTGTCCCTGGGGGTGACGGCGGTTATTTATCATCAGCTGATTACCGGCGGAGAGTCGGCCAATGCAAAGGACTTTGCACTTGCCTGGCGGGAAAAGGAAGCCGGCAAAAAAGGGTTGGTTGAGCGCTTAAAGCCGGCGGTGAAGCGGGATTTTTTCATTGCGGTTATTTTTCTCTGCGTGATTCTTGATTTGCGGCAGGTTTTTTTCTGGTTTGGTGTTGTCGCCGCCTGCATCACTTTCGCCTTGTGCCTTTTTTCCTTCCTGACACAAGTTTACAGGGATTTTTTAAGGTCGAAAACGTAGGCTTTCAGTCTTTCTTTTTCCTTTCCGTGGATCCAGACAAACGGATGGATGGTATAAAGGATGAAAAGGGCCAGAATTCCCTCCCATGGGTACCCCAGCAGGGGGAGGGGAACAAGCGTTACAAACAAGGTGGTATAGACGGCGATTTTCATCGCTTTTGAAAATTTTTGCCGATGATTGATATAGGGGATGAAGGTCAGATTCATGATCCCCATGGTGAAAACAAAGAACGCCCCGACGATCCAGAACCGGTTAATCGTGAAAAGAGATGAATTGATCAGGGCGGCGATCATCATGGCGGACACAGGACGCTGAAGGCCGATAAAGTAACCAGGGAGCCCTTCTTTGCCCATATTCGAGCGGGCCGAACGGATCTGGCCGGTGACGATGAGCCAAAGCCCCAGAAAATAGCCAAGCCACGGATGAAACTTCCCGAAAACGGCAAAGACGAGAAAGGCGGGCGCAACGCCGAAACTGAAACTGTCGCACGCGCTGTCAAGTTCCGCGCCAAAGCGGTTCCCGGTTTTCGTCAATTTTGCGTAAGAACCGTCGATGGCATCAAAAAAATAGGCGATGAAGATGGTCGTTGCCGCCCAGAAAATATCTCCCCGAAGGCTCAAGACGATTGAGATAAAAGCGGCGCAGGGATTTAAAAGAGTGATCAAATCCTTAAACCGGATCATTGTACTTGGGGTCCTTTCGGCCTCTCCTTAAGAACGGTGTCTCTTTTCTCCACTTCTTTCGTCTCCGGATAATCGAGGTTGTAATGCAACCCGCGTGATTCTTTCCGGGCCATGGCGCAGTCGATGATCATTTCGGCCACGTCGGCAACGTTTCGCAGTTCGATCAAGTCGCGCGTGATCTTGAAGTTCCAGTAGTATTCGCGGATCTCGTCCTTTAAAATACGGATGCGGCGCTTGGCGCGCATCAGACGTTTGTCGGTACGGACAATGCCGACATAATTCCACATGAAGCGGCGGATTTCATCCCAGTTCTGGCTGATGACGACCGCTTCATTCGAGTCGATGGCTTTTCCCGGATCCCACGGCGGAATGGGGGAGTCCATTTTTTTTATTTTGGGAAGCTCCCGGACAATTGAGTCGGTGGCGTAGTCGGCCATTGCCAGCCCCTCGAGCAGGGAATTGGAGGCCAGACGATTGGCGCCGTGAAGCCCGGTGCAGGCTGTTTCCCCGATTGCATAGAGTGAGGCGAGATCGGTTTTTCCCCGAAGATCGGTGAGGACGCCGCCGCAGGAATAATGGGCGGCGGGAACGACGGGGATCGGCCCTTTGGCAATATCGTAGCCCGCTTTTTTGCAGGTATCGTAAATATTTGGAAAACGTTTTTTGATGAAGGCCCCTTTTTTGTGCGAGATGTCCAGAAGAACGTAAGGGGCCCCCGTCCGTTTCATTTCCGAATCGATCGCCCGCGCCACGATATCGCGGGGGGCCAGTTCCTTGAGAGGGTGGTGGGATTCCATGAACTGGGTGCCGTCGATGCTTTTAAGCCTCGCCCCCTCGCCGCGAAGGGCCTCGGAGATGAGAAAGATCCTCTCGCGCGGCATTGTCTTGCCGGTCTGGCGTCCCCCCTTTTCGGTCAACGGCGCCCAGGCTCCGGGATTGTAGAGACATGTCGGATGAAATTGGACGAACTCCAGATTGGCCATGGAGGCTCCCGCCCGGTAGGCCATGGCTATTCCATCGCCCGTTGCGACATCCGGGTTGCTTGTATAAAGATAGACTTTGCCGGCCCCTCCCGTGGCCAGAATGGTCACTGGGGCCTCAAATACTTCGATGAGGCCGTCTTCCGTGTCAAGGACATACGCGCCGAGACAGTGGTTGGCACCGGCCCTGCCGGCCTGCCGGCCGACCCTGTCGGCCTGGCGGCCGACCCTGTCGGTTTCATCTCCTTCGGAGCTGATTTTGCGCGTTGTGATCAGGTCGATGGCTGTATGAAATTCAAAAAGCCGGATGTTTCGGTGGCTTTTGGCGCAATTTGACAGAGTCAACTCGATCATATGTCCTGTTGTATCGGCGGAATGAAGGACACGGCGCTGTGAATGACCCCCTTCCCGCCCAAGGTCGAATTCATTCCGGTCATTTCGGGAGAATTTCGCCCCAAGTTTGACCAGTTCCCCGATCAGTCGCGGGCCATCGCGGACGATTTTGGAAACCACATCGCGATTGCAAAGGCCGGCCCCTGCCTCAAGAGTGTCGCGTATGTGCGATTCAAAATTATCGGTGGTGGACATGACCGATGCGATGCCCCTTGCGCGTAACGGGTGCTTGTTTCCATGATTTCGCGTTTGGTGACGACGGCAACCCGAAAATGTTCCGCCAATTTCAGGGCACAGCTTAAACCGGCGATGCCGGAACCGATAATCAGGATGTCTGTTTTGGTTGTCATGTCTTTAAGACTATTTTCGTTGGACATTAGGTTTCTCTTTGATTAACGTCAATTGAATCTTCCATGCCCCCAATCAATCGCAAAGTTCTGTTTAATGTTCCGAACCTGATGTCTCTGGGACGCATTGGCGCCATTCCCATCATTATGGCTTTTATGATGTTGCAGGGTCCTCATCGTAGCGAAGAGCAAAACCGTCTTTTGAGCTATCTTTCAGCCATCCCGTTTATTGCCGCCGCCATTTTCGACTTGATCGATGGCTACTGGGCGCGCAAGTACGGCCAGGTCAGCACGATGGGGAAATTGATCGATCCAATGGCCGACAAGCTGATTCACATGGCGGTCATGATCATGCTGATCCCGATGGGACGGTTTCCGGCATGGCTTTGCGTTATCCTGCTGTTTCGGGAATTTTTGATTACGGGCCTCCGTTCGGTGGCGGCCGGTGAGGGGATGATCATTCAGGCGGCCGAGCTGGGAAAACAGAAAACCGCCTGGACGAATGTGGGGCTTTCGGGGCTTCTCCTGCACTACCCGATTTTAGGAATCAGCACCTATACGGTCGGATGGGTTTGTGTGGGGGTGGGGGTGTTTTTTAACATCGTTTCGGGCATTCAGTATGTGATGGCGTTTCTGGGGAGCAAAAACAAATGATCATGGTGAAAGTAAAAAGGGTTCGTGAAAGCGCTAATCCGCTTCCATTGCCGGAATATCAAAGCGATCATGCGGCGGGAATGGACCTTATGGCTGATATCGACGACGCCGTTATCCTCGGCCCGGGGGAGCGAAGGCTTGTTCCAACCGGCTTGGCGATTGAACTTCCCGCCGGTTTTGAGGCTCAGATCCGCCCGCGAAGCGGGCTGGCCATTCGGAAGGGGATCACGCTTCTCAATACGCCCGGAACCATTGATGCCGACTATCGCGGGGAAATCCAGGTGATTGTGATTAATCTGGGTTCGTCTGCCGTATCGCTGAATCGGGGCGACCGCATTGCCCAGATGATTGTGGCGCCGGTTGCGAAGGCCCGTCTGATTGAGGTTGTTGAACTTGCCGACAGCAATCGTGCCTTGGGCGGGTTTGGGTCCACCGGGATTGCTTATATCCATGAATCAAAAAAACCTGCTTAAATACCAGTTGTCCCTGATGGGAGTCATTCTGGTTGCCGGACTCGCCGCTTCGTTCAATACGGAGATGAGAAAGGAATTTTTTACCGTCTTTGTTCTTTTTTGGCTGGTTTTGCTTTCCCTGTACGGCTTTCTCTTTTATCAGTTTTTGTCCTTTGTCCGTCAAAGCCGGAAAAGGGAGGAAATGTTGGTGCAAATGGGGGCCCGCGATCTGGTTACGGGGCTGATGAACCGGCGCGTATTTGAAGCCATTGCGGGGCAGGAAATCGAAAGGGCCAGGCGAAAGGAATATCCCGCCTCATTGATCTTTATGCGGGTGGAGCCCATCGATCCTGCCACAAAAGATTTTCCCCAGATGGCGGTAAGACATCTTCTTTTTCAAATCGCCGAATTTTTGAGGAAAACCTGCCGAAACTACGACGGCATTTTCGCCTACGACAGGGAAACGTTTGTCGTTCTCTTGTCCGAGGTCAATGCGGATCAATTGTCGATGATTGCCCAGCGGATCGAAAAAAAGCTTGCCCAAAAGGAGTTTTTTATCGGTCTTTCGAATTCCGCCGTCAAACCCCGGGTGAACTACGGGTTGTCCAATTTTCCGGCCCACGGAGATGATTTAAAAGGGATTGTTCAATATGGGCTCAAGTCCGTTGTGGGCGAATCCGGCATGATGCATCGCGCCAAACCCTGATCTTTTTCTAACGCATCGCTCCCAAACCCTTGTTTTTAGGGCTTCGCAGGACCCTCCCGTCATGATATCCTACAAGTAGAGGTATCATTGAAAAAAGGAATGAATAAAATACTGTGGGGAGGTTGGCTTGTGATTCTTCTTTCTTGTTTTTTATATGGTTCCGGCCCCTGGCCGGCCTCGGCGGTTTTGGCCAAAAAGAAAACCACCATCTCCGATCCCCCGCCGGATGAAGAAATCGAAGACATTATTACGGTGTAAGGAAACCTGTTTCTCCCTTGTCTTTTCCCCCCTCGTTTAATATATCCTCGCTTTCTTGCTGTGTAATTCGCGATGGCTTGGTGTGTGCGAATTACGTGGTTTAAGGGGTGTTTCGCCCCCGGACAAAACATACAAAATTATGAAAGTTCTTGTCATTGGTTCGGGCGGCCGCGAGCATGCTTTGGTGTGGAAGCTCTCGCAGAGCCCCCGGGTGAAAAAAATCTATTGCGCACCCGGGAACGCCGGCATCGGTCTGCTGGCCGAATGCGTTTCTCTTGCCCCCGAAGATGTCGCCGGATTGGCCGGTTTTGCCCGATCCAATTCCATTGATCTGACCATTGTCGGTCCCGAACTCCCCTTGAGCCTCGGTCTTGTCGATGAATTTGAACGGCAAGGCCTTAAAGTTTTTGGTCCCCTCAGGAAGGCGGCTGTTTTGGAGTTTTCCAAGTGTTTCACCAAAGAATTCTGCGCCCGACACAAAATTCCAACGGCGCCGTTTCAAATTTTCACCGATCCTTCCGGGGCACGGCAGGCAGTAAAGGAGCGAAAATCGTTTCCCGTCGTGATCAAAGCAGATGGTTTGGCCGCCGGGAAAGGGGTTATTGTGGCCAAAGACGAGGCCGAGGCGCTGAAGGCGGTGAAAGAAATGCTGGTGGATGAAAAATTTGGGCCCGCGGGAAGGAAAGTGATACTCGAAGAATTTCTCCCGGGAGTCGAGGCCACTTTCATGGTTTTGGCCAACGGCGCCGATTTTGTCTGCCTTGAGACAAGCCAGGATCATAAAAGGGTTTTCGACAATGATGAAGGACCAAACACCGGGGGAATGGGGGCCATCAGCCCCGCACCGGCGGTGACGAAGGAGATAAATGAAAAGGTTATCCGCAAAATCATCCAGCCTGCGCTCATGGGGTTGCTTGCGGAAGATCGTCCTTATCGGGGGGTCTTGTACGCCGGATTGATGATCCGCGATGATGAACCGCATCTGATTGAATTCAACTGCCGGTTCGGTGATCCGGAAGCGCAGGCCATTCTTTTTCGTCTTGAATCGGATCTGATCGAGTTGATCGAGGCGGCCATGGCCGGAAAACTGAAAAGTTTCCCCATTCAGTTCCGTCCCGAGCCTTCGGTTTGCGTCGTCATGACGGCAGGGGGATATCCCGGCCCTTTTGAAAAGGGAAAAGTCATTTTGGGGCTGGACAAAGCTTCGGGAATGAAAGACCTGTTTGTTTTTCACGCCGGAACGCGAAAGGACAATGGCGGGTTTGTGACCCATGGCGGGCGGGTTTTGGGAGTCACCGCGCAAGGGAGGGACTTTAAAAAAGCGATTGAACGGGCCTACGAGGGGGTTTATGCGATATCGTGGGAAGGGGTTCATTTTCGGAGAGATATTGGGGCGAAGATATTGATGAGACCAGGGACCAGGGACCAGGGACCAGGGACCAGAGATTAAAAGCTTTAGGTCACTTGTCACTAGTCACTTGTCACTGGTCTAGAAAAAATGACGTCAAAAGTCGGCATTGTGATGGGAAGCGATTCGGATATTCCGGCCATGCAGGAGGCCGAGAAGATTTTGAAAGAATTTGGGATTCAAACGGAGGTTCGGATATTGTCGGCGCACCGGACGCCGGAATTGGCGGCAGAATTTGCCAAGTCGGCCGCCAAAAAGGGGATCAGGATCATTATTGCCGGGGCTGGAATGGCCAATCATCTTGCCGGGGCAATGGCGGCGCATACGGTCATCCCGGTCATCGGAGTCCCTCTCGAAGGCTCATCGTTAAACGGCCTGGATGCCCTCCTTTCCACCGTTCAGATGCCGCCGGGTATTCCGGTTGCCTGCGTGGCTGTTGGAAAGGCCGGAGCGAAAAACGCCGGTTTTTTGGCAGTCCAAATGCTGGCCTTGTCCAACAAGGAGTTGGAGAAGCAATTGGTCGAATATCGGAAGCAGGCGCAGGAGGTGGTTGTGGAGAAGAACAAGAAACTACAGAAGGAACGCGAGTGACATGGTTCGACGCGCTCACCATCTGCCAAGATTCATGGCAGGCCCTGAGCTTGTCGAAGGGTGATTGGCCAAATTTGTTTCGATTAAGGATGCCGCCCGGATTCTTAAAAAAGGGGGGATTGTTGCCTATCCCACCGAGACGTTTTATGGGTTGGCGGCCAGGGCCGATGACCCATCAGCCGTATCACGGATTTTTGAGATAAAGGGGCGAGAAAGGGGGAAACCGATTTCAATTTTAATCTCTTCTTCCCATGAGCTTGGGAAATGGGCCTTGAATATCGGCCCCCGTGAAAGGAAATTAATCCGCCGATTTTGGCCGGGGCCGTTGACCCTTGTTTGCAGGGCAAAAAAGGGGGTGGACCGGTTTCTCACTGGCGGCTCGGGAAAAATCGGCGTTCGCATTTCGTCAAACCGGCTTGCCTTAAAGTTGACTCGTTTGTCCGGTGGCGCCATTACCGCCACCAGCGCCAATTATTCGGGACAGTCCCCCGCCATGACGGGGGCATCCGTCAGGCGTCTGTTGGGAGACAAGATTGACGGCGTGATTGCGGGGGGAAGATTGAAAAAATCAAAAGGTTCGACAATTTTGGATGTTTCAAGCAATGAAATGAAAGTCATCCGTGAAGGTCAAATTTCAAGGAAAAGGATCGAATTATCATGAACTATCCCAAAATTCTGCCGTTTCGGGCTTTCTATTACAACACCCAAAAAGTGGGGGATCTTTCCCGTGTGGTCATCCCTCCTTACGATGTCATCAATCCGGAGATGCAGAGAGAATTCTACCAGCGGAGCGATGCCAATTTTGTCCGGGTCGATCTGGCCCGCGAGCCGGGGGATCTGCGATATGAGGCGGCTCGGGGGACCTTTGAGGAATGGTTGCGGCAGGAAATTCTGGTTCGCCAGGCCAAACCCGGTTTTTATTTTCACCACCAGACTTTTACCCTCCCCGACGGAAGGGAAATCACGAGGAGGGGTTTTTTCGGTGTTCGCCGCATCGAGGATTTTTCCGAGGGGGGGGTCAAACCGCACGAAAAAACCCTCGAAGGTCCGAAGGCCGATCGCCTGAAGCTCACCCGCGCGGTTCGCGCCCAGCTCTCCCCTGTTTTCTCGCTCTACTCCGATCCCGTCATGCGGGTCGATCATTTGGCGGCCCGCCTCAAGGACAATCCCCCGCTTTTTGATTTCAAGACGGTGGAAGGGGAGCGTCACCAGCTCTGGTGCGAAACCGACCCGATTGTCTGCAAGCTGGTGGGTGAATTTGTGTCGGAACAGCCGGTCTTTATCGCCGACGGGCACCACCGTTACGAAACGGCGCTCAACTACCGCGATGAATGCCGCCGGAATTTCCCTCCTGGTGAAGGGTTCCAATCATTTAATTACGTTCTCATGTATTTTACCAACCGGAACGACGAGGGGATGGTTATTCTCCCGATTCATCGTGCCCTGCATCATTTGGGCAATTTTGATATCGCCGATTTTATCCGGATGCTTCAGAAGCATTTCTCGGTAACACCGCTTCCCACCGACAAGCCACCAGGTGGCGATCCCGATGAAATTACGGCGCGCCTTGCCCTCGAGGGAAAGGAATCTCATGCTTTTGTTCTCATCACCCGCGATCCCAAAAAGACATTTCTCCTCAGCATGAAACGCCGGGCCTGGAGGCATTCGCCGGTGGCCGCCACCGTTCCGCCCGCGTTGGTCGATCTCGATGTCACGGTTCTTCATCGTCTGGTGTTCGAGGAGATATTAAGGATTACACCGCAAGCCCAGGCCGGTCAGGAAAACATCATTTACTGGAAAGACACGAGGAGGGCGATTGAAGAGACCCGTCAAGGGAACGGGGAAATCACCTTTCTGTTGAACCCCACCCGCATCGAGGACATGGAGCGAGTGGCCACGGCCGGTGAAAAAATGCCGCAGAAATCGACCTATTTTTATCCGAAGATTCTTTCGGGACTGGTGATCAACCCGTTGAACCCGGAGGAACAGCTTGGTTTCTAAACGCACCCTCGGCCTTGTTCTCTCCGGTGGAGGCGCCCGCGGCGCCTACGAGGCGGGCATCATCCACTATATCCGGACAATGCTCCCTCCAAAAATCCGCTCCCGCAATTTTGATGTCCAGTGCGGCGCCTCGGTGGGGGCTATCAACACCTCTTTCATGGTGGCGACCAGCCACGATCTTTCTCTTCAGGGAAAAGAGCTTCACCGGTTGTGGCAGAACCTTCGCGAAGGGGACATTTATTGCCGCGATTCCAGGGCCCTCTGGGAATTCATCGGCCGGAGCACCAGGGGGGTTTTGCTCAATATTTTGCGCGGACCCAAAAAAATGGGGCCGCACTTCAACGGTTTTCTCGATACAACTCCCTTTCTTCCCTTCATTGAAAAGGCGGTTCCCTGGAAGATGATCTCTAAAAATATCCGCTCCGGACTGGTGAAGGCAATGTCACTGGTGGCGACCAACGTCTTTACCGGGCGGATGGAGCTTTTTATCGAAAAGCATCCGTCGGTTGAGTATACCGGTGAACACCTTCATCACTTTACCCCCATAAAGCCGATTCATGCCAAGGCCTCGGCGGCTATTCCCATCGTGTTTCCATCGGTGATGATCGACGGCATTGCCTATACCGACGGGGGCTTAAGGTTGAACACGCCGATGTCTCCGGCCATTCAGTTGGGGGCCGATTCCCTGCTGGTCATCGGCCTGCATCACCGGGCCGGCCCGGAGGAAAAAATCCCGTTTCATGGAAAAGTGGGGGAACCCCCCGCCTTGGGGCAGGTGTTGGGACGGGTGATGAACACGATCTTTTTAGACCGGATTCAGTACGACATCGAACAACTGGAAAGGATAAACAGGATTGTCGATTGGGCCGAAATGGTCTACGGCGAAAATTTTCTGAAAGAGCTGAACCAGATGCTTGTTTCGAAAAAAATCCGCGGTGATATTGCCAACCGGGGGTTAAAAAGGCTCAATGTTTTGCGCATAAGGCCTTCGGAGGATATCGGCGAAATGTTTGGCCGGTGTTTTAAGAAGGGGCGCGACAGGCATTTTACCTCGTTTGAAAAACTTCTGGTCCGTTTTCTGGATGTCGATCCCACCAACGGCATCGATTTTCTGTCCTATATTGTTTTTATGCCCGAATACCTGAAGGCCCTCCTCGATCTCGGTTTCGAAGACGCCCGCAGGCATCACAACCAGTTGAAGGAATTTTTGGGTTAGTCTTCAACCCAGTTTTCCACGGAAAGTTCGGGAATCTTCCCGAAATGACGGGTGTTGTGCGTTATCAGAATGCATTCGTGGTGAAGGGCAATGGACGCAATCGCCAGATCGAAATCGGGCAAGCAGGGCGTTGATCATTTTAATTATGTATTGTAGTATATCTA
>JACQOY010000227.1 GCA_016207765.1 Deltaproteobacteria bacterium
AACATTACCCCCCCCCACCTTTGTGCGGGGGGGTGGGGGGCGCACCAAGGCCGGACAAAATCTCTACCCCACCCGACCTCCCCTTACAAAGGGGAGGAGGCAATTTTTATCAGCTTGCCTCGCATCCCTCAAGTGGGATAAATGCGGTGAAAAAGGGAAGGAGATCATTATGGCTACCCGCACCGAAACCGATTCGATGGGAGAGGTGAAAATTCCCGATGAATATCTCTATGGCGCCTCCACGCAGAGGGCGGTGGAGAATTTTGAGGTTTCAAAACGCCGCTTCGACCGCCGCTTTATCGAGGCGTTGGGACTGGTGAAATGGGCCGCGGCGCTTGCCAATCAGGAGTTGGGAAGGTTGGATCCAAAACTGGCGGAAAAGATTGCCGAGAAATCTTTGGAGGCGGCCCAAGGCCTGCATGACAGGCATTTTGTTCTCGATATTTTTCAGACCGGTTCCGGCACCTCCACCAACATGAACGCCAATGAGGTGATCGCCAATCTGGCCAATCCCGAATTGGGCGGTGCAGTTGGATCGAAAAAACCGGTTCATCCCAACGACCATGTCAACATGGGGCAGTCGTCCAACGATGTGATCCCGACGGCGATTCACGTCGGCGCCGCCATTGGCGTGGCCAAGGGGTTGATCCCTTCTCTGGGCAAACTTCAAAAAGCCCTGGATGGCAAGGCGGAAGAATTTGAAAAAATCGTCAAAGTGGGGCGGACCCATTTGCAGGATGCCACGCCGGTTACTCTCGGACAGGAATTTTCCGGTTTTGCCTCGCAGATCGCGCACGGAGTTGCCCGTCTGGAATCGGCCTTGAGCGGTGTTCTTGAGCTTCCCATCGGCGGCACCGCCGTGGGGACCGGAATCAACACGCACCCTCAATTTGCCGAGAAAGTGTGTGAACATCTTTCAAAAAAAACCGGTCTCAAATTTTTTGAGGCGAAAAACCATTTCGAGGCCCAGGCGGCCAAAGATGCCTGCGTATTCTTGAGCGGGGCGCTCAAAACAATCGCCGTTTCGCTGATGAAAATAGCCAATGACATCCGCTGGCTCTCCTCCGGGCCAAGGTGCGGCATTCATGAGATTCATCTGCCTGAACTTCAGCCGGGTTCAAGCATCATGCCGGGCAAGATCAACCCCGTAATCCCTGAATCGGTCATGCAGATTTCGGCGCAAGTTCAGGGGAACGATCTGGCCGTTCAACTCGGGGCGCAACACGGGAATTTCGAGCTCAATGTGATGATGCCGGTCATCACCGGAAATCTGCTCGAGTCGATCGAACTGCTTGCCAACGGTTCGGTCATGCTGGCCGACAAATGCATCAATGGAATTGAGGCCAATCCGGGACGTTGCACGGAACTCGTCGATAAAAGCCTCATGCTGGTGACGAACTTGAACAAGGTGATCGGCTACGACAAGGCGGCGCAGGTGGCCAAGAAGGCTTACAAGGAAAACAAGACGGTTCGCGAAGTTGTGCTGGGTGAAAAGCTCATTTCTCCGGCAGAGCTTGACAAACTGCTCGACCCGAAGACGATGTTGACCCCCAAATAATTTCCATCACCACGGAGGAGAAATGCTCAAGACCAATTCAGACCGACTCGTTCAATTTGCCCTTCAGGGCTCCATTATTCCTCCGGTTGCCTTCGGGTGGGAGGTGACCCGTCGGGGGGAAGGGCTCATGCTCCCTTCCGTCGGCGGTATTACCTACAATGTCAAGATCGGCGATTCTGTTTTTGGTTTTGAGGCCGATCATGTGGAGCCCGGTTTGTCGCTGATTGCCGGTGGCTATAACGACCGGCGAACCGCCAACCCGAACCTCGGCTTTAATATCTACACCTGCATCGGTAACGTTGCGCGGGTGGTTAGTGGACCGGCGAAGGGAAAAAAAGGGACGGTTGTCGGCCATCATGGGGGCGTCGAGCATGTATTGGCCGATTTTCCCGACGATGTTTTGGAAAAACTGACCTACGACGACAAAATCCTGATCCGCGGCGTGGGGCAGGGGTTAAAACTGGTTGATTACCCGGACATTACGATTACCGGCCTCGATCCCGAACTCCTCAAGAAAATTCCGATCAAGACCAAATCCAAATCGATCTCTGTCCCCGTCGTGGCGACGGTTCCTGCAGAGCTGATGGGCTCTGGTCTGGGTCATAACGATTCTTTCAAGGGGGATTACGACATTCAGACGAGCGACCCGTCGGTTTTGAAAAAATACCGGCTCGAAGGCCTTCGCTTTGGGGATTTGGTGGCGATTATCGACCATGAATCGACCTTTGGGTGGTCATACAAAAAGGGGGCAGTCTCTATTGCCGTCGTTGTTCATGGAAATTCGTTTCTGGCCGGCCACGGACCGGGGGTGCAGACAATTTTTACCTCGCGCGACGGGCTCATCCAGCCGATTCCCGACAAGAAGGCGAATATCGGCAATTATCTGGGAATCGGGAGGTTTAAAAGAAAATCGAAGTGAAAGCTTTATTTTTTTTCATTATCCTTGGCCTTTGTGGGATGATGCAACACCTCGTTATGGCGAAAGAAGCAAAAGTCAAAGTCGGCGGCTTGGCGCCTGATTTCACCCTTCCCGATCAGGAAGGAAAACAGATTCGCCTCAAGGATTTTTTGGGCAAGAAAAATATCGTCCTCTATTTCTATCCCAAAGATGAAACACCGGGATGCACCAAAGAGGCCTGCGCCTTTCGGGACTCCTACGAAGTTTTCAAAACCGAAGAGGCCGAAGTCATCGGTGTCAGCTCGGATGCGACATCCTCCCATCTGAAATTCGCCGCCCATCACCGTCTCCCATTCATCCTGTTGAGCGATGAAGGGGGGAAGGTCCGAAAGTTGTACGGTGTCGCCTCCACCATGGGTGTTATTCCCGGCCGGGTCACTTATGTGATCGACAAAAAGGGGATTATCCGCCATGTTTTTTCCTCCCAGTTCAACGCCGTCCGGCATGTGGAAGAGGCGCTGAAGATTTTAAAAAGCATGTGATGAACGTTAAAACCTTTTCCTCCATCCTGTGTTTCTTCATTTGTGTTTTTTCATCGTCAAATAGTTTTCAGGATGTTCTTGAGAATAAAATTCCGATTGGAGATTTGGAAAGAATAGGGAATGTTGCGAAAAATACCTCTCCTCTTTTTTCGTTTAAAATTTCGAAGCCTCAGACGCCATGGGATGCCTGCCAAAAGAAAAAATCAGGCTCCACAAGAAATTCTTCCGGGTCCTTTCATAAAAGTTTTTCCGGAGGGGGGACCTATCGCGGCGATATCGGGCGGCTCAACGGTTGCACAGTGATCGAGGTCAAAGGGGAATTCAATTCCATCGGCTCCTCCAACGTGATTGTCGAATCGGGCCGTGCGAGCGTCAAGCAGGGATCCGTGTGGGTCTCGTTCTACAAAGATGACAAGCAGACGAAAACGTTTCTCGTCTCTCCGGATACACCCGTCGAACTTTCTGGAGAAATTGGCTTCGAATGGGTTCCCGGCGGCGACAGCTACTATCCGGTTGTCATCGAGGCGGTGGAGGGAACTGCCGAAGGAATTCATCTGGAAATCGAATTCAGATAAATGCCGAGAAGCTTGATTTATCCATTGGCATTCGTAGATGCTATACCATAGCATCTACACTATGGCATTAATAAATCCTTTTACTTTCAAAAAAATAGACCCTGAATCCCCCTTCTGCAACCGTGTTAAGGAACAAGACGATCTGGTTCGTTATGCCGAGTCCCGCATCAATGTGGTCCCATCGGTTCGACCGGCGGAATCTAGGGGGCCTTGAAAAAACTCGGCAAGCTCGACTTGATTGAAAGGGACAAACAGGGCGCATTCCGGGTGGTTGATCCTGTTTTTCGGCATTGGCTTGAAACCGTGGACTAGACTAGGGGGTCAAATCTCTGGTTGGCTAATTTGTTTCCCGATTATTGCAAGGCCGCTTCTCTCACTCATCATAAAGGGCGGAGGAAATTGAAGTTTGAGCAACGCTTGTCTGAAATATTGTTCATGGGCAAACAGGGGAAACAGGTGAAGAAAATGAAAACCCCCGTACCATTTGGCCGAGGTGTTTCTTTGGGAGACCCATTCATGCCATTTTTTAAACAAATCGATCGGCCTTTCCCCGAATTTTTCGAAAATAAGGGTCAGCAGGGCCAACCGTTTATTGATGAGTTCCCCAAAAAAAATCCCCATCCCCTCCAGCGACAAGGGGGGAAGGTGGGGCGTGGGCACGGTGTAAAAGGCCGAAAAGAGGCGTTTGTGACCGATAATCAGTTTGTCTACCCGATCGCGATGAATTCTTAACCGGTCACGCGCCATGCTCGATTCTTCGGGATGAACATAGAGGTATTGTTCCTGTTTTGCCAATAATTCGGTGCCCCCCAGCGCCGCCAGTTGGGAGAATTGCACATTGCAGGCCCCCAGTTTTTTGTATTTATGGGCCGTCAAAACGGTTGCGTTCAAGTCATCTTCGGTTTCCTCCGGAAAACCCGTGATAAACGCCGTGGTTGCATTCAACCGATGCCGGTTCATCCACACAATCAACGGTTCAAAACGATCGAGTTTCAGATTTTTGTGGATGACCTTCTGCATTTTCTTTGAAGCGGTCTCCACGCCGAAAAAAAGTCCGCGACAGCCGGCCTGGTAGAGCCTTTCGAGCCTCTCGGCGTCAATACAGTCGGTGCGCGAGCTGGAAGCCCATGTAAGGCCCAGGCGGTTGTGGCCGATCATGTAATCGGCAAACTCAAAAACAAATTTGCGCTGTGTGGTAAAATTATCGTGGATAAATCCAAAGTGTTTGAACCCGTAAACGTGATGCAAATATTCCATTTCCGATAAAATTCGCTCCGGTGATTTCACCCGGAAGGTCTGCTCCCACATGTGTTTGGTGGAGCAAAAAGTACAGTGGAAGGGGCAACCGCGCCCCGCCTCCACCGACATGGAAAACTGGTTCTCGCCCTTCTCCCGGGTTGCGCTGTAGGAGTGGATATCGATGAGGGAGTAATCGGGTTGGGGGAGGTCGTCCAGATTGTTGATGAGGGGTTGCGGGGCGTTGCGTTTGATTCCGTGGTTGGCGCGAAAACAGATTCCGGGGACCGAAGCAAGATGCTCACCGGAATAATCGCCCGACAAGAGACGGGTGAGAACCTGCTCGCCCTCCCCAACCACCACGCAGTCAACTTGCGAAAAGGCCTCGAGTGTTTCGGTGGGCACCGAGGAGACCTGCGGCCCTCCCATGATGATCCGGCAACAGGGGAGATGTTTTTTCAATTCTTCGGCGATCAAGACAGCCATCGGAAAGTTGGAACAGATGGTGGTAATGCCAAAAACATCGCATTGGGTCTGTTTTAGAATTTCGACGGCGTGGGGCAGGAAGGATTCAACATCCCCGCAATTTCCCTGCCGGTAGAGGTGATCAAAATCAACAACCCGGCAGGCGATTCCGGCTTGCTTGAGGGCGCCGCCCAGGGCCAAAAGCGCCATGGGCAAATAGGCCTCCTGGTCGGGGGCTGTCGTGGGGGGGTTGATCAAACAGATTTTCATCCGGTCCCCTTGCTCATTCTGCCTGCAGTTTTTTGAGCTCCTCTTCCAATGTCCGGATTCTTTCTTTGAGCTCTGTTTGTTGGTTGATCAGGAGTAACTGGACTTGAAGTCCTTCGATCATCAACCGGTAGAGCGCGGGATTCTCCGTATACAGTTTATCCGCCTCGAGGATTTGTTGGCTTGGAAGTGCGATGCTACTTTTGAGAAACGATTCAACATTGGAACCTATCGGATCCTCGGTCCCGGGTACTGTATAAGTCTCGATGGGCGGAATATTCGAATGAACCTCGAAAGCCGGCGGGGCGGGTGATTTCGTGCCGGCCGATGGAGACCCGGTAATAGCTGTCACCGGCGGGGGTGTTTGTTGGCTCAACCGGACCTCTTTCAGCTCTTCGGCCTGCGATGGCTGTTGTCTTCCCAGGAAGGAAAGAAAAAAAGCCAATGCCATTGAAAAAAAAGTTACAAGATAACGATGCCCTTTTTTAATAAGAATAGTCATGGATTTTCCTCCTTGTTCATTTCACCTTAAAGAGAATGATGCGGTAGAAATCAAACCGGATATTTCCCTCGAAGGCGCGGAAGGTAACTTTGGTCTCTGTCGAATCCTTGGTCGCCTGGAATGGCTCCGTGATCAGGAACTCATAGTCTTCCCTGGAATCCTCGGAATTCTTTTCCACCACATAATTCGACGAATCATCGAAACAAGCGTTGGTATCAAGTATCTGATCGCCGGAGTCCTCATCTCCCAACATAGCCGTAACGTTCACGTCGCTAGAAATGGAGCCATGAGGGCAACCCGTTTCTCTTTTCACCTTGAGAACAAGCAGATAGTCACTTGCATTGCGGGTAACTTCATCGATCGCACCCTTGAGGGTCAGCGTCAGGGCCGCCTCGTATTCATCGTCCCCGCTTCCCGGAGTATCCCAGCCGTCGAGCGTCACATACGTACCAATATTACTTTTTGTGGGGGAAGAACCGGTCTTGGCGTTATAGGTGATGGTCCCGCCTGAAAAAAGGGCATCTGAAAAAGTCTTCTCTGTTTTTTCCGGCGTCAAATCTACCAACCAAGTGGCCGACGTGAATTCACTCGACGTTCTTTTGAGGACCATCTTGGCTATTTCATCCTTCATGCCTGTCGTATCTGCCATCTTGATCTGTTTGCCTGAACCGGCGGGACTCAACCCGGAACCAGCGCTTGACGGTTTTGTCTCCGACGGTTTCGCCTCTATTGCCAGTCCGGAAAAGGGACTCGCCAAAAGAAAACCGATGGTCAGCAGGGCCAAAATAACGGTGTTTGTCCGGGTCATGTTTTTCATTTTATTCTCCTCATGTTTTCAGAGTTTACTCCACACAGGCATTTTCTTCCACATAGGAATTGCACGCCTCCCATATGGACGTACACGCCGTGGAAAAATAGATTTTCTTGTTATCCGGCGAAAAGTTGATCTGCGCCATCGATTTCATGGGAAGATCATCCCACTTTTCCGCCACTTTAAAAGTTTTTCCGCCGTCAACGCTTTCGTAGAGGTGCCCCACCACATGGTAGTCGTAGGAAGGAGAACCGTTCATGCCGGCCAGAACAATATCCCGCCGGCCGGGAACCGTTTCCAGCGTCGAAAACGATTTTTTGGAAAAATACTCATGTTCGTATTCGGTCTTCCAGTCGGCGTGGTCGGCCAGATAGGCCTTCCAGTTTGTGGCCGTATCGGAGGGGATATTTTTGGAGATCGTGTAGTTAAAATCGAGGGCCAACTGCCAATCCACCGAGCTTGCGTCGGCCTTGCCGCCGGTGAGCGTCACGGGGGAGTAATACAACACCGGATACCCACGATAAATGCCCGCCGTCACCAACGAGATCGTTCCCCCGGACTCCGCGAGGGTGACCAGAGTCGGCGTGCGGAGCTTCGGCGACGTCTCGGAGGCCCCCAGTTTTTCGCAGGAATAGGATGTTTCATTCAGCGTGACGGCATAGATTCCGGAGCGGGCCATCTCGGTTTCGTAAACCGATGCGTTGCTGTAAAAGGCGGCCAGAATGAGGTTGGGATATTCCTTGTCGGTCCAGAGGCCTTTCACCTTGATTGTTTCTCCCGATTCCGGCGTGAGACAGCCGTTACCGGAAAAAAGAGTCCATTGCGGAGAGGTTTTCTGCGGATCGTAGAGATACAGCCCCCCTTTCGCCCCCGCCAAGACACGGCGGTCTTCAGTACGCGAAAAATCGAGTGCGAGGTCATAGACCTCAACACTTCCCGGAAGACCGTTGTCATCGGAGGTACCGCAGACAGCGCCGCCGCTGGAATCGGTGGTGGTTGAATAGCAGTAACCGCCCAACACGCTCCAGGAATCGGGCTGGTCGGCAGGGGCCGTGACGACCGAGTTGGACGACTCGCTGGTTTTTGCGGAATAGTTGGAAGCATAGATAATTTTGTTGTCGTCATCCAAAAGAATCTCGGCGTCGGCATCATCGAAGTGGAAATCGGAAGGGATTTTCCAGTCGGTGAGGTAATTAACAGAGTCGCGAACCAATCTCCACGAGCCACCGCCGTCGGTGGAGCGCAACAACCCCGAATCGCCGCCGGCCGATACAAGATTGACGCCGGCATCATCTAAAAAGGCCAGCCCGCCGCTGGGACAATAGTCGCTGGCCCCGGAGCCTTTCCAGACCGACATGATTGACGTGATTCCGGAACTGACCGGGCTGGTATGTTCGTGGTCCAGATAATACCGCCCTTTTCCATCGGACCAGTTGCTCCCATCCTTCCAGGTCGCCTTGATGGCGCCCCGGCCGGTAATGAACCGGAGGGCGAACTTCGTCAGGTCGTCCCAGTTTGAAACATGAAAGGCCGAACTGGGCAGGAGTTCGGGGGCGTAATTGTCCTGAAAGAGGTCGCCGGAGCGGTTTCCCTCAAAGCAGTTTTCGTTGGTGATGTTGAGCTTGGTGGCGGCGCCGACATAACAGAGCCCTTTCTGGACTTTGGAACTTCCGGCATGGGCGCTGGCCATGTTCTGCCATTCGTAAACGCCGTTTTCAAAAATCCGGTGCTCCCAGATGCCGGAGGTGGCCCCCCGGCCGGTGGCCGCCGAAACAATCAGGTGGTCGAGGTTTTGCGGATTGATTTTGGCCTTGTTGTAGGTGGTGGTGTCCTTGGTGTCGCCGTCCGAGCCGCAACGGATCCAGTTGCCAAACGTCGATGACGGATTGTCTTTGGCCTCTTTGCGGTATGTCCAGCTTTTTCCCATGTTGTCACTGCACCATAGGCCACCCCGGTATTGCGCAAATCCGGTATCGCGCACCGCCGTATCCGAACTCTTGCACAATCCACCGGTCTCTCCGTATCCGGTGTCGAGCGTTGCAACACACATTCGGCTCTTTCCCCCCACCGCGGCGATATCCACCCCTTTCACCAGTGGTTGCGTTTCGCCCATCTGGCTGGTTATGGGAAGGCAGGCAT
>JACQOY010000230.1 GCA_016207765.1 Deltaproteobacteria bacterium
CCTTGAGGATTGTGGCGGGAGGGGTCAACTCCCTGCGAAGCAAAAAACGGGGGATGCTCGTCATTACCCATTATCAACGCTTGCTCAACTACATTGTCCCCGATTTTGTCCATGTGCTCTCGAAGGGAAAAATCGTGAAGTCGGGCGGCAAGGAACTGGCCCTCACGCTGGAAAAGGAGGGGTATGCGTGGGTCGATCAACTGCCGGGGGGAATAATGAATGTGTAATGAATCCTCCCCTCCTTTGTAAGGAGGGGTTAGGGGAGGTAGAAAGAGTGGGTAAAAACACCAAAGACTCTACCCCACCCAACCTCCCCTTACAAAGGGGAGGAGTCCCAATGAAAAAAGAAATCGACAATTACCTTCGGCAATTCGAGGCGGCGCAAAAGGGGCGAGGGGGCTCCGAACCTTCGTGGCTGAACCGGTCACGCACCGACGCCATTGAGTGTTTCGCCAAGGCGGGATTTCCCGTCGTCGGCGAGGAAGGATGGAAATACACCAACGTGGCCCCTCTCACCGCTGTGCCTTTTACAATAAACGGGACCGCCACTGCCGGTGGCGCCGGCCCTGCCGGCGACACCGACCCCGCCAGATTTTCCCCGCAGGATATCTCCACGCTGGTCCCCGGCGCGTATGCCAATCATCTGCTTGTTTTCATCAACGGACATTATGCAAGCCGTTTAAGCCGTCCCGGTCCTCTTCCCGAGGGGGTAAGGTTGGGATCTCTGTCGGACATCCTCGCCGATAGTCCCGATTTGCTTGAACCGCATTTGGGCCGACTCTCGAACAGGCTCAGCGGGGCGAAAAAAAACACCGACCCATTTTCGGCCTTGAACACCGCCTTTATGGAAGACGGCGCTGTCGTGCTCTTGCCGATGGGCACCGTCGTCAAAACTCCAATCTATCTCGTATTTCTTTCCACCGACACGGAGAAACCGCGGGTCACCTGCCCGCGCAATCTCATTGTGGCGGGAGAAAATTCCCAGGCCGCTATTGTGGAATATTATCTCGGTCCAAAGCCGGTCATCTATTTTACCAATTCCGTCACCGAGGTGATCGTCGGCGACAACTCGGTGATCGAGCATACCAAGATCCAGGAGGAAGCCGATCCGGCCTTTCACATCGCCACTCTTGAGGTGATCCAGCGACAATCGAGCTGTTTTGTGTCGAATTACCTTTCCCTGGGGGGATTTCTGTCTCGAAACAATATCCATGCCCGCCTCGACGCCGAAGGCTGCGACTGCACTTTAAACGGGCTCTATCTCGGCGGAGACCGCCAGCACATGGATTCGCATACGCTAATCGACCATCTGAAACCGCACGGGACAAGCAACGAGCTTTACAAAGGGGTTTTAGGCGGCAAATCACGCGGCGTCTTCGACGGAAAAATCATTGTTCACAGGGATGCGCAAAAAACCAGCGCCCGTCAGACGAACAAGAACCTTCTCTTGTCCGGCGAGTCCGAGGCCAATCCTACCCCCCAGCTGGAAATTTTCGCCGACGATGTGAAGGTGAGCCATGGCTCGACGGTGGGACAGCTGGATAAAAATCAGGTTTTTTATCTCCGCTCGCGCGGCATCGGCGAATCTGCGGCCAAAAGTCTGTTGACTTATGCCTTTGCCGGTGAATTGGTGGATAAAATCAAAATTCCGGCGATTAAAGACCGGGTGAAGGAGGCTCTGACTGCAAAAATAGGTCCCATGGGACCTGTATGACTTATATGCCGACACCTGCAAAAAAACAGAAAATGACTTTTGATGTTGCCGCCATCCGCCGGAACTTTCCGGTTTTGCACCAGCAAGTTTACGGAAAACCGCTTGTTTATCTTGACAACGCCGCCACCTCCCAGGCCCCCCGCTCCGTCATCGAGGCGATGAACAAGTTCTATCTGGAATACCGCTCAAACGTTCATCGCGGGGTTTATCACTTAAGCGAACGGGCAACCGTTGCGTATGAAGGATCGCGCGTCAAGGTCCAGAAATTCCTCAATGCCGCTTCCGATCGAGAAATTATCTTCACCCGCGGCACCACCGAGGGGATCAACCTCGTGGCGCACTCGTACGGGCGCAAATTCCTCAAAGACGGGGACGAAATCGTCATCTCGCACATGGAGCATCATTCAAACATCGTCCCCTGGCAATTGATCTGCGAGGCAACGGGCGCCAAACTCAGGGTTGCTCCGATCAATGACAAAGGTGAATTGATTTTCGAGGAATATGAAAAACTTCTCGGCCCAAAAACCAGATTCGTTTCCGTGGTGCACGTTTCGAACTCACTCGGCACCGTCAATCCGGTAAAAAAGATCATCGATCGGGCGCATCAGGCAGGGGCGAAGGTTCTGTTGGACGGGGCTCAGGCTGTCCCGCACATGCCGGTGGATGTGCAGGCGCTTGATTGCGATTTTTACGCCTTTTCCGGCCACAAGGTTTTCGGCGGCACCGGCATCGGTGTTCTCTACGGCAAATCGGAATGCCTGAACGCCATGCCCCCCTATCAAGGAGGGGGCGATATGATCCGGCTGGTGACGTTTGAAAAAACAACCTACAACGATCTTCCCTACAAGTTCGAGGCGGGAACGCCGAATATCGCCGGGGCGATCGGGCTTGGGGCCGCCATCGACTACCTCGACAATATTGACTTCCAAGGGGCGGGTCTGCACGAGCGGGAACTTTTAAGCTACGGTGAATCGGTTCTTTCGGCTATTCCCTCCTTGAAACTCATCGGTGTTGCGGATCGGAAGGTCGGCATTCTTTCATTTGTGCTGGAGAATATTCATCCCCATGATATCGCAACCATTCTGGATCGGGAGGGAATCGCCATCCGGGCGGGACACCACTGCACCCAGCCGGTGATGCAACGCTTCAACGTCCCGGCAACCTCCCGTGCCTCGTTGGCGTTTTACAACACGAAGGAGGAAATTGACGCGCTGGTTAAAGGGATAGAGAAGGTGATAGAAATGTTTAAATGATATGTCGGAACTAAACGAACTGGGCGAACTCTACCGTGAGGTGATTTTAGACCACACGAAACACCCGCGAAATAAAGGGGTTGTTCCCGATGCCGACCGAAAGGCGGAAGGGTATAACCCCCTTTGCGGCGACCGCGTCACCCTTTACGTGAAACTGGACGGTGACAGGATAAAAGAGATCCATTTCGAAGGGTCCGGTTGCGCCATCTCAACCGCTTCGGTATCGATCTTGACCGAAGCCCTGAAGGGAAAAACAAAAAATGAGGTGAATGCCCTTTTTGAGAAGTTCCATACGCTGGTGACCTCGGATGTGGGACTGAAAACCGACACATCCGACCTTGGAAAGCTGGCCGTTTTTGAGGGGGTGCGTGAGTTCCCCATGCGGGTGAAATGCGCCACCCTTTCGTGGCATACTTTGAAAGCCGCTCTGGAAAACAGCCCGACAGCGGTGACAACGGAGGAATAAGGGTTCCCAAGTAGCAAAGCCGGTGGCGGATGAAAAGGAAAACTATGACCGAAGAACTTAAAACAAAAGTCATTGATGTCTTGAAGACGGTGTATGACCCGGAAATTCCGGTTAACATCTATGAGTTGGGACTCATCTACAATATCGAGATTCTCCCCGATGAACAGGTCAAAATCCGGATGACCCTTACCTCCCCCGCCTGCCCGGTTGCGGGATCCCTCCCTCCCGAAGTAGAATCAAAAGTTAAGGAAATCCCCGGCGTTTCCTCTTGCTCCGTGGAACTGGTTTGGGAACCGCCATGGGACAAAGAAATGATGTCGGAAGCGGCGAAGTTGCAGTTAAACATGATCTAGACCAGAGACAAGGGACAAGGGACCAAAAGCTTTGGGTCACTGGTCACTAGTCACTGGTCACCAGTCTCAAGTGAAACCCATTTACCTCGACTATCACGCCACCACCCCCGTAGACGCGGAAGTGTTGCGGGCGATGGAACCCTATTTCTGTGAAAAATTCGGCAACGCGGCAAGCAAAAGCCACGCCTATGGATGGGAAACCGAAGAGGCGGTGCAAATGGCTCGCGAATCGATCGCCAAAAACATCGGCGCCGAATCGTCCAAGTCGATCATCTTCACCAGCGGCGCCACAGAGACCAACAACATGGTCATCAAGGGGATCGTTCACGCCGCAAAGAAAAAACCGGCACATATCATTACACAGGTTACCGAGCATAAATGCATTATCGAATCGTGCCGGGAAATTGAAAAGGAGGGGCACAAGATCACCTATTTGGGCGTCGATCATGACGGCCTTGTCGATCCCGATGACGTGAAAAATGCGATACGCCCCAACACGATTCTTTGTTCCATCATGGCGGCAAACAATGAAATCGGGGTCATTCAGCCGATTCGCGAGATTTCAAAAATCTGCCGCGAGAAAGGGGTATGGTTCCACTCCGACGCCGTCCAGGCTGTGGGAAAAATTCCGGTGGACGTTCAAAGGGACGGCATCGATCTTTTAAGCCTCTCGGCGCACAAGATATACGGGCCTAAAGGGATCGGCGCCCTCTATATTGCCAAGGCCAATCCGCCAATCCGGCTTTCCCCCCTTATACACGGGGGAAGCCACGAAAACGGCCGGCGCGCCGGAACCCTGAATGTTCCAGGAATTGTGGGGTTGGCGAAGGCGCTGGAGATTTGCGTGAAAAAAATGCCGGAGGAATCGAAAAGGCTTGGCCTTCTCCGGGACCGGTTGGCCGGCGAAATCATCCGGCGGATCGACCACACCTATTTAAACGGCCATCCAACCAAACGGCTCCCCCACAACGCCAACATCAGCTTTTCGTATGTGAGGGACACCGACCTGATCATGGCCCTCCCCGAGTTGGCCGTAGCGACCGGAAGCGCCTGCGCATCGGGGACGAACGAACCGTCCTATGTCCTGCGCGCCCTGGGGATAGGCGAAGACCGCGCCAATTCTTCCATCCGATTCGGCCTGGGACGACAGACAACCAAGGAAGAGATTGACGAAGCCGTGGAATACATCGTAAGAGCGGTGGAGAAATTGCGGAAAAAATCCCTGCAATACGAGATGAGGTAAGGGCGAACACAAGGTTCGCCCCTACAAATATATGTCAACCGAAACACAACCCCTCCTCCTCTCCAACATAGGCAATGTCATCGCCGTCGCGTCGGGCAAGGGGGGGGTCGGGAAATCGACCGTCAGCGTCAACCTGGCCATCGCGCTGGCGAAGGGGGGACACAAGGTCGGCCTGCTCGACGCCGACATTTACGGCCCCAGCCAACACATCATGCTGGGGCTTAAAAACGCCACTCCGGCCATTGGGGAAGACCGGAAAATCATCCCGCTGACAAATCATGGCCTGAAAATCATGAGTTTCGGCTTCTTTGTGAAGCCGGAGGAAGCGGTGGTCTGGCGCGGGCCGATGATCGCCCGAATGCTCCAGCAGTTTGTGAACGACGTCAATTGGGGCGAGCTGGATTATCTTGTCGTCGATCTCCCCCCCGGCACCGGCGATGTTCAGCTCAGTTTAAGTCAGATCCTCTCGGTCACCGGAGCGGTCATCGTGACCACCCCGCAGGACATCGCCCTCGCGGATGCCGTCAAAGGGGTTAGCATGTTTCAAAAAGTGAATGTCGAGATCATCGGTATTGTTGAAAACATGGGTTATTTTGAATGTCCCAAGTGCCATCATGAAACGCCGATATTCGACCGCGATGGCGGAAAAAAGAAGGCGAAAGAGCTTAACGTCCCCTTCCTGGGGAGCCTCCCCCTCGAGGCCGAAACCCGCAGAGCGGGTGATGAAGGGACGCCGATCGTCGCACTGGCCCCCAAATCGCCCCAAGCTGAACGCTTTATGCAAATCACCGCATTGATTGAAGCGGAAGTGGAAAAAATCCGGCTCAAGGGCCCCGCAATCTCCCCTGTCCCTCATCCTCCTTCGGGGGTTTCGGGAACGCACTTTGAAGTGTAAAAAAATATTTTTTAATATTGATATTAACCAAGATATCAAATAAAATAGCATTCGTGTGAACGAGCGTCGGATTTATTCCG
>JACQOY010000231.1 GCA_016207765.1 Deltaproteobacteria bacterium
GGGTTACCCAGGCCGTTCCCGGTGGGCTATTCCAGGCTCCTGCGTCCGCGCCATCCGCGATGATTTCTTCCAAAACAAAAAAAATCTCATTTGAACGGTCGATTATTAAAACGATCCGCTTTCTGGAAAAGGAAAAGGTCCCCTATTTTGTTTTGGGAGGGCTGGCCGTGGGTGTTTTGGGTGAACCGCGCTTTACCCTCGATATAGACCTCGACACCTATTGAAGAAATTCCTCAAATCATAAAGAGAAAATAATCCAGGCTCGATATCCCCCCCGATCGTCAAAACAAAAACTGCTCCGCCAGAAAGGCCACGACGAGCGGCACGGTGAGGTTATCCCAGTCCTTGAAAGGAAGTGATTCGAGGAAGGCGCCGACCACTGAAATAATGATCGCCTTTGACGGCGGCAGAAAGATAAAAGAGACAGGAAGGGCGGAAACCAAAAAAGCCAGCGATCCGGCGTAGGTTTTTCGGGAAAAAAAGGGGAGTTTGGTCCGTCCGAATTTTTTTCCAACCATGGCGGCCAGGGTATCGCAGAAGCCGGCCTGGTAAATTCCAACCAGCGATGCCTCCCACGAAAAAAAGCTGATCGCCAGCAAAACCCCGATGGCGAGAAAAAGGGGGGCTTTGGCGTAGCGGCGAAGCTCCTCGTCACGCTGAATTTTTGCAACCAGAGGATGAGCGAAAAACGTTTTCCCCGTCACCTTTCTCCATTCTGAAAAAGAATAAAAAATGATGAAGAAAAGAAGGACGGCCTGTGCGGAAAAGAGCGAATACCAGGCGCACAGCGGCACGGCAAGAGCGAAAAGATGGACCGCCTTGCGCGAGAGTTCGAATGAATAGGTGGAACCGTTCATGGGGCAGACCAGCGAAAAGGGACTGGTGACCAGGGACTAAAAGCTTTAGGTCACTGGTCACGGGTCACTGGTCACGGGTCAGATTCTCTTTTCCTGCACTTCGCTCCGCGCCTCAAAAAAATTCTTTTCGTCGTGACGGAAGAGCTTTTTCTTTGCAAACCGCACCTTCACCGCCGTGTAATGTTCCCGGCCTATTATAATACGAAACGGGATCATCAGGATATAGAAGATCGGGATCAGAATGAATGAAAAGACAAACCATTGCACATAGCGGGTTACCGCAAGGGAGAGCGCCTCGCCCAAAATAAACGGGGCCTCGTTTTCCAGGGCCGCCCCGCAGGCCGAGAAAAAGGCAAGCCCCAGAAGATGCGCCATGAACAGGCGGATAATGATGAATCCGCCATGCGTTATCCTGCGGAACAATTCGAAAACAAGGGAGGTGAAGGCAAACCCGGCGGCAACCGAACCGGCCAGAGAAGAAACAAAGCGGGGTTGCAGATTAAAAAGAGCGGCAAATGCCTGATCGAAAACCAGCTGATTTTGCGCGGTGGGGATAAAGGTCAGCCCCTTTAAAAGGCCCCAGATAAAAACGACCGCCAGTCCGCCGGCGATCGAGAGAGAGATTGCCGCCCCCTTGCCGAAAAATTCGTTGACCAGGTCGAGACAGATAAGGCCCAAGGCCAAAAGAAAAACCGGGAAGGGGAGAACCCCGATATTCAGCGGATACCCGGTGTTATCCACCTCCAGGACGGCGATCGGCCCTTCAACCAGGGCGATGGTCTTTCCCTGCAGAATATAGGACAGAACGACAAGAACCAGAAAAAGAGAGCACAAAAGAATCAGGGCCAGTTCGGGGCGTTTATTTTCCATACCTTCTACCTTGGGTTGTATCCCTCCCACATTCGCCAGGGATGGCTGTCCTCCACGACGAGGCTCCAGTAGGGTTCGCCGGCGGTTCGCCAGGGATCGATCAGAATGCCGGCGGAAAACGGCGCCCCTTGGGGCGCAATCACCGCAACATTGTGTTCGGTCATCTTGCCGGGGTGCGCCTCGGCCCAGTAAGTGACAAAATGAGGATGTTCCACCGTGTTGATGATGTTCAAAATGTCCTCGGCCCAATGTTTGCAGGCCCCGCGGCTGGCCAGACCAATATCGATGATGAAGTTATGAACGAGTGGAAAGGTGTGGATATTGTAGAAGTCCCGCAATTTTTCTATTCCCTTAACGACACTGTAGGCAATCTCGTTTGCCTCGTTTTCCATCTTTGTCCTGTCATCATCCGGCGTATTCTTGTGAACGGCAAGATAATTATCCACGAGGTCTCTTTTCAGGTGGGAGGCATATCCCCAGAATTCAGCCTCCCTTTTGAGATCCAGATAATATTTTCTTTTTTTTCGGTCCTGCCGGCTCATCGACATGACCGGTTTCCCTTTTTCCTCAAACTGGCGGATGAGAGACATCCGGTTGTTTTTTTTGAAATCGGCCAGCGTCTTGAAGACTTCCCCATGGCGGATATCGGCATCGTAGGGGGTGATGGTTTTTTCCGGAATAATGGGGGACGGTTTGTCGCCGGCAAGGGACAAAACAGGGAAAAAAAGGAGAAACGCAAAAACCGGATAAAATGACTGTTTCTTTTTTGATGTCATCTTGTTACACCAAAAGAAATGGTCGAATTTTTGGTTCGACAGGCCCTCCGTTTTCGTCTTCCGTTTGTCGCCGTTATTCTAGCCCTCACGACGGTTTCTGCAATTTATTTTTCCGTCAATTTTGGTAACTCGGACAATTCGCTCCCGGTCTGGTTTGAGCCGGACGATCCCGATTATGTTGCCTATCAGGATTATCTGCGCGAGTTCGGAAACGACCGGTTTATCCTCCTCGGTTTCGAGGTGCCGGAGGTTTTTTCACCCCCTGTTTTGCGCTTTGTGCAGGAGTTGACGGAGGAACTGAAAAAGGTTCCTGATGTCGAAAAAGTCACCGGCATCACCAATGTCGAATATATCGACGGGACAGCCGATGAGATCAGGATCCATCCCTTTATCGAGTCCGTTCCGGGGGACGAGGCATCGCTTCTTTTGCTTCGGGAAAAGGCTCTGGGCGAGCGGGACTTCGTGGGGAATCTGATCTCCGCCGACACAAAAATTTTGAGTCTGGTGGCCAAAATAAACACCGGTCACACCATTGAGGAAAGCTCCCGGCTTAAAAAACGGATCGATGATCTTGTCGCCCGGGTCAACCGGGAAGGTTATCCCTTTTACCTTGCCGGATCCCCCATTACCGACGAAGCCTTCGATAGATTGGTGATCCGGGATCAGCAGATGTTCATCATTTCCATCATTACGCTGGTGGTTGTGCTTCTGGTTGTTTTTTTCCGGAGCGCCGTGGTGGCGGTTGTTCCCACCGCCGTGCAGGTTTCGGTGCTGATGTGGGTTTTGGCCCTTTATTATCTGGTTGGTTACCGGATGAACGTGGTGGGGGGGATGATGGTCCCCATTTTGATTGCCGTCTGTATTGCCGATTCCGTGCATTTGGTTTTGGAATACTATCACAGCCGGGCGGGCGGACTGCATCGGGACAAGGCGCTCATTCATGCCGCCAAAAACCTCTGGCGTCCGTGCCTCTACACCGCCATGACCACTCTGGCCGGGTTTGTTTCGTTTCAATCGAGCTCCATCCGGCCGATCAACGCCCTTGGGACGCTGACCGCCGTGGGCGTGGCGCTGGCCTTTCTGTTGACCATTTTCTTTATCCCGGTGGTTCTTTCGTATCTCCCCGAACCGAAGAAAAAAGTTGTGGAACATTTGGAGGGGGGGCTTGTCCGGCGGCTTCTGGAAGCGGTCACTTCACTGCTTTTGAAACGACACCGGTTTGTGGCCTTTGTCTTCATCATGTTTGCCGCCATGGCCTTGATCGGCATGACAAAACTGAAGGTTGAAACAAATTTTCTCGAATATTTTCCGCCATGGGAGAAAGTGAGGGGCGATCTGGAGTTTTTCAACCGCAAACTCTCCGGGGTTGGGTCGTATGAGGTTGTTCTCACGGCGCAGGATCCTTCGTGGGAAATTGCGCGTGATCCGCAGGTATTAAAGGAGGTCGACCGGTTTGGACTTTCAATTTTGAACAATCAATTTACGCGCGAGGTGCAATCGCACGTCGATACCATCAAAAAAATCAATCAGGCCTTTCACGAGGGAGGGGAAGAATTTTACCGTGTGCCTGATACCAGGGAGGAGGTGGCCCAACTCCTCCTCCTGGCCCAAAGTGGGGGTGAGACGGAAATCGACCAGTACAAATCGCAGGATGACAAAAAAATCCACCTGACCGTCCGCACCGAGTGGGGTTCCTCCGAGCGGATGAACGCCTATCTTTCAACCATGCGGGGGGAAGCCGAGAACCGGTTTAAGCCCTTCGGCATTCAGGTCCTCCTGACCGGCTACGGACCTCTCTGGATCCGGCTCGATCACGATATTCTGGCAAGCCAGATTTCCAGTTTTATCATCGCCTTTGCCGTTGTCTCCATCATGATGATGATGTTCCTCAAGAGCTGGAAAATCGGCCTGTTGAGCATGGTGCCGAACGTTCTGCCGATTGTCTATACGATGGGGATCATGGGTTTTGCCGGGATTCATCTCAATGTTTCCACCGTGATGATTGCGGCCATCACCGTCGGCATCACCGTGGACGATACCATCCATTATCTGGTCCGCTTCGGCGATGCGATCCGGCGCGAAGGCGATTACGGGCTGGCCATTCGCCGGGCCAACCGCACTGTCGGAACGGCCATTCTCTTTACTTCCTGCATTCTCATGGGGGGCTTTTCGGTAATGTGCCTTGGGTCGTTTATCCCTTCCATCTATTTCGGGGCCATGACGGCGCTAACCCTCTTTTTGGCGATTTTGTGTGAAATCTTTTTGACGCCGATTCTGCTTTTGTGGTTTAAACCGTTTAAATCCTGAACAGGAGGAATTTTGATGCGAAAACTTTCCCCCCCTTTTTTCCTTTTACTGACAAGCCCGCAGTTTAGAACACAGGTCTGGCTTGCCAGTACTACAAGACCGTGGGGATGGTCCTCTCGGACCGTCTTCTTAACAACGGTCTTGTTGGTAATCTGCCTTTTTTCATCCGTGGCGAAGGCTCAAGAGGAGGTCAAACAGAAGGAGGTTTACGCGGGAGTCTACGTGAACCAGATTTACGCCTCAAGCTTGAAGGACAACCAGTTTTCGGTCGATTTCTGGATCTGGTTCCGCTGGAAGGGGGATGGCATCAAGCCGGCTGAAAGTTTTGATCTGGTGAATGGCCGTATCGAATCGAGGGAATCGCTCTACGAAGATACCCTTTCAGGGCTCCATTATGCGGCTGTCCGCGTGAACGCCACAATGACCAAATTTTGGGACATCAGGCGGTTTCCGCTGGACAACCATGTGTTGACCGTCGAGATCGAGGACAACGAAAACGAGGAATACAAGCTGAAGTACATTCCGGACGTCGAAAACAGCGCCGTCGATCCCGGCGTTCAGGTGCCCGGATGGCGGCTGGGGAAAACATGGCCGGCGGTTCATTCGCACGGATATAAGACGAATTACGGCGATATCTCGCTTCCCACGGGCAACGAATCGGTTTATTCCCGTTTCATCTATGCCATGGAGATCATCCGGCCCGGTTACGGTTATTTTTTGAAGCTGTTTTTGAGCGTCTTTATCGCCACGCTGATCTCGTTTCTTGCGTTTGCCATCAAACCGACCGATCTCGATCCCCGCTTCGGCCTGGGGATCGGCGCGATTTTCGCCGCAGTGGCCAGCGAGTATGTGATTACCTCGTCGCTACCCGACACCAACCTCATCACCATGGCCGACAAGCTTCACATTCTGGCGATTGTTTTCATTTTTCTTTCCCTGCTGGAGTCGACCATCTCGCTTATCTTCTTCGGCAAAGGGAAGGAAAAGATATCCCGGCGGCTCGATACCTGGTCGCTTATTGTTTTCCTGGCTGTTTATATTACCTTGAACGCCACGGTGATTTTTGGGAGATAATGGCGGAGAGGGGGGGATTTGAACCCCCGGTAGGGCTTTTGGCCCTACAACGGTTTAGCAAACCGCCGCCTTAAGCCACTCGGCCACCTCTCCAGAATTCACACATGCATCAAGATAACCAGAAAAAATCGGCGAGTTCAAGGAACAATTGTTATTTGATTTTTAAGGGAAACTTACGCACAATGCCTTCCCCCCAACACCGCGAGTGCTTTTAGGGATGGGGGACCCCACAACGCAGTAGTGTTGGGGGAAGGGTGGCCGAGCGGTTGAAGGCACCGGTCTTGAAAACCGGCAGGCCCGAAA
>JACQOY010000232.1 GCA_016207765.1 Deltaproteobacteria bacterium
AAATATTAATAAAAAATAGAAATTACCAAGCAGGGTCTCAAAAAAATCAGACATTTTTCGCACCTTTCAGGGTCTTATAGCCGATAAATCAATTAGGGAGGAAATTAAGGCCTTTTTGATGGTTGGTCGGGCCGGATTAAATCTGTTAAAATGATACCAATGAAGGTCAACAATTCGGGGCGGATGGGCCTCAATAAAGAGAAAAAGCCGGAAGCTAGCGCCTCGCGGGGGAGGGATTTTTCCGAGGTTCTAAGTAGCAAGCAGGATTCCGCCCGTCCTTCAGCAAGCGCCTCGTTTGAAGCTCCCCACAGTGTTATCGGCAAGAGTCTTGACTGGGGAAATGGCCCTGGTCCTCTTTCGGCGGAAGCCAATCTCCCCGACGCCGAGGCGGGAAAACTGCCCGAGTCGGTCATTGGTGTGAACGGGTTAGGGCGTCCGTCTGGTTTTGCCGGTCCGTCATCGGTAACCGCCCAATCCGGAAAAACCCCGCGCAAATTGCAAACCTACAGTCCGATGATTGAAAAAGCGGCTCATAAATACAATGTGGACCCCAATCTGGTCGCCGGCCTGATCAAACAGGAATCAGGTTACAATCCGAATGCGGTATCCAAGGCGGGGGCGATGGGATTGATGCAATTGATGCCGGGCACCGCGCGGAGCATGGGGGTGCGCGATCCGATGAATGCGGAGCAGAATATCGACGGGGGAACGAAATATTTAAGACAGATGCTCGACAAATTCGGCGGTGATGTGAAATTGGCTCTGGCCGCCTACAACGCCGGTCCGGGCGCCGTCCAGAAATATGGAAACAAGATTCCCCCCTACAAGGAAACCCAACATTACGTAAAGGCGGTTACCGCCAATGCCGAATCGATCCGCGTCGCCGGCGCCTTTATTCCTTCCCGGCCTAAAAGCGGCCTGGTGTAATCTGCCTGACCGCTTCCCCCACCACCATTGCAACAGTGCTTGATAGATTAAAACTCCGGATCGGCCCCGTTATCGGTATTGTTAGCGTGTTATCCAGGCTGGCTGTGAGCAGTTTGGCCGGGAGCCCCGTTGTCTCGCTTCCAAAAACAAGAAAGTCCCCTTTTTGAAACTGGACCGAGGTGTATGGACGTTTCGACTTGGTGGTCAAATAATAAAAATTCCCCTCGGGATATTCCTGCCGGAACGCATCCCACGAATCGTGGACATGAAGTTTCACATGCGGCCAATAGTCGAGCCCCGCCCGTTTCAGATAGCGATCGGAGAGGGAAAAACCGAGCGGCTTGATCAGGTGCAGACTCAATCCCAACCCCGCACAGAGGCGTGCGATGTTCCCTGTGTTGGGGGGAATTTGCGGTTCAACCAGCACCACATGAATCATTCATTTATGTAGGGGCAATTCATGAATTGCCCCTACGAAATAGCGGTTTCTTCAAGCGCTTCTTGAGGCCGAAGTAGGCCAAAACGGCGCCAATGAGGATTACCATGCCGACGACAATCAAGCCAAAGAAGGGGTGCTTTTGTCCTGATTCGGCAATAGGGGGACCGATGGTGGCGGGGAGGGTCATTGTCGCAAGCAATAGGATGTTGAAATCAGGCACGTTTTCAGTATAGCCTATTTTTCAGGCAACTTTTAGCAAAAAATGACGATAATTGATAGTGGATGGTGAATAAAAAATGAAAAAAAGGATATTCATTTTGACCTTCCTGGCGCTCTTGGCCTCCAGCCCTGCCTGGGCCGGGTGGTATTTCAGCTTCGGACACCGCACTTATCCCCTTTATTATTACCGACACGGTGGATTCACTTTTGTCTCGTACCCCAGTCAGCCGATTTACCGTAGCTATCCGCTCTTTCCGATAAGTGGTTATGGGTCTTACCGAACCGGCCCAGCTGGCCGAACCGGCTCAGCCGGCCGAACCGGCTCAGCCGGTGGATACGGTTCTTCATTGAGGATGGTCGATCAAGTGATGGCCTTAAGTGAAGAGAAGCGACTTCAATGGCTCGCCTCCAAAGAGGCAGAATCCACGGAGCCGCTCGTCGGAGAACCTCAACCTCCCCCCCCTGCGGTTGAACAAGCCC
>JACQOY010000235.1 GCA_016207765.1 Deltaproteobacteria bacterium
CTCGCTGAGAACAACCTCATTCAAGGCATTGAGCGCCTTGGGACGATTGATAGTGACTGTGGTTACTTCATTTTCAATACTGACTTGGATGGTTTCAAAGGTCATAAAGAAGTGCATGGGTGCCCGGGTGCCTGGGTTCCCGTGTAAACACGGGCACACAGGCACTCAGGCACTCGGGCACAGTAGTTAATATTCATAAAACCCCTTCCCGGTCTTTCGCCCCAAAAATCCCGCCTCGACATATTTGACCAAAAGCGGACAGGGAGAAAATTTGGGATTGCCGAATTGCCGATGGAGCATCTCAAGGGAATTCAGCACGGCATCCAGCCCCAGCAAATCGGCCAGTTGAAGAGGCCCCATGGGATGATTGGCCCCCAATTTAAGCGCCCGGTCGATATCCTGTGCGGAACCGACCCCTTCGTAAAGCGAATAAATCGCCTCATTGATCATCGGGGCAATCACCCGATTGACCATGAAACCGGGAAAATCGTGCGCCAGAACCGTTTCTTTCCCCATTCGTTCAGCGACACTTTTGGCGGCCTGAATGGTCTCCGGTGCGGTTTGTACCCCCCGGACAATTTCCACCAGTTTCATCACCGGCACCGGGTTCATGAAGTGCATGCCGATAACCTGCGGGGCCCTTTTGGACGCCTTGGCCAGTTTGGTGATCGACAACGACGAGGTGGCCGAGGCGAATATGGCGGGCGCGGGACAAACGGTGTGGAGTTTTGAAAAAAGGTCGGTTTTGGTCCGTTCATCCTCGGTAACCGCCTCGATAACAAAATCAATTTTGGTCAGCGCCTGGATATCAAGCGCCAATTGAACCCGGCCGATGATCAAGTCTTCGTCTTTTTCGGCCACCTCTTTTCTCCCGATCGCTTTCTTCAGACCGCGCCGGATAGTCTCAACCGCTTTTTCCAATTGCACCTTGGTGGTCTCAACGAGAATGACCCCCAAACCCTGGCGCGCCGCCGTCTCGGCGATGCCGGCGCCAATCACCCCCGCCCCCACAATGCCGATTTTGGTAATGTTCACACTCTCTCCACAATCATCGCCACCGCTTCCCCGCCTCCAATGCACAGCGAGGCCAAACCCCGCCGAGCATTCCTTTTCTGCATTTCATACAGCAAGGTGACCAGAATTCGGGCCCCCGAGGCTCCGATTGGATGGCCGATAGCCACCGCTCCGCCATTGACATTCACTTTATCGGCGGGAATGCCGATTTTTTGGTTATTGGCGATGGCCACCACCGAAAAGGCCTCGTTGACTTCCCACAAATCGATGTCCTGCGCTTTAAGGTTCGCCTTTTTAAGCGCCTTTTCCATCGCCGTTGCCGGCGCAATGGTAAACCACTCCGGTTCACGGCTTGCCTGCGCATGGGCCACAATCCGCGCCAACGGCCTAAGGCCGAGTGCTTGGGCTTTCTCCATAGACATCAGCACAACAGCGGCCCCGCCGTCGTTCAAACTCGACGCATTTCCGGCTGTGACCGTTCCTTCCTTTTCAAAGGCGGAGCGAAGGGTTTTTAACTTTTCAATATTTCCACGCCCCGGTTCTTCATCGGTATCGACAATAAGGGGGTCCCCTTTCTTTTGAGGAACAGGAACTTTGACGATTTCATCCTTGAATCGCCCCTCCTTGACCGCCTTTTGGGCCCGGCGGTAGCTTTCGGTGGCAAACTCGTCCTGCATCTCACGCGTGATTTTGTATTCCTTGGCGCACATCTCGGCGCAACTTCCCATGTGGAGATTGTTGTAAGGGTCCCAGAGGCCGTCCTGGATCATCGTATCGACGATTTTTCCGTGGCCCATGCGAAAGCCGTTTCTCGCCTCGGGAAGAGCGTAAGGGGCATTGCTCATGCTCTCCATCCCCCCGGCAACGATGATTTCCTCCTCACCCGCCCGAATGATCTGATCGGCCAGCATCACGCTTTTCAAGCCGGAACCGCAGACCTTGCCGATGGTCAGGGCCCCCACCTCTTTCGGAAGGCCGGCCCCAAGCAAGGCCTGACGAGCCGGCGATTGCCCCACGGCGGAGGTCAACACACATCCCATAATGACCTCTTCCACCTGATCCGGCTTGATACCGGCCCGTTTGACCGCCTCTTTGATGGCGATCGACCCCAATTGCGGCGCGGTGAGCGAGGCAAGCGCCCCCTGAAAACTGCCGACAGGGGTCCGTGCCCCGCTGACGATAACGACTTCCTTCATAATTGATCCTCCTTAAGTAAATTACTCGGAGTCATGTAACAAATGACCCATGGGGTGTCAATGAACTTGCTTCTCGATTCCAATTCCCCTACAATCACCCACCGTGCATCACCGAGCATCCTTCGTCCATCGCTCCCAAAACGGTTTCACCGTCGGCGAATTCATCATGGTCATGGTGATTATCCTTCTTCTCTGTCTGGCGGCCATTCCGCAGTTTTTCGCCCTTCAACACAAAAATCGCGAAAAAAAGATGGAAAAAACCATTGCCGTCGTCCAGGCCGGCATTGCCGAGTGGCATTTCCGGAAACTTAAGGAAAACCTCGATGCCTATCCGCTGATTCTCGATGCCAATCCGGCCAATTCCCGTTGCGGGATATGTTTCGGCGAGGTGATGGACAAACCGCTACAGAACGATTTGTGGTTCAAAAAGTCGGATACGGAGTATTATTTTTCCCGTAATGGAAACGGGGAAAAACCGGAAGATTACCGGGAAAAGTACGATTTCAGAATTACCTACGATCCCGCCCTTGGATCATTTACGGCAACGCAGATTCAATAGCCTCATTTCACCTGCAAGACATCGACAAGAAACGTGGAGAACCACGGAACGTACGTGATGATTATCAGGCAGATGATCAGAATAATCAGATAGGGAATGGCGATCCGGTAGAGTTGGATAATCGACCGTCCGAACCGGAAGGAAGAAATAAAAAGGTTCAAACCGACCGGCGGCGTCAGATAGCCGATCTCCAGATTGGTGAGGAAAATGATGCCGAGGTGCACCGGATTGACACCGTACTTGTAGGCAATGGGGGTGATCAGCGGAACAACCACGATGGTTGCCGAAAAAATATCCATCAGGCAACCGACAATCAGAAGAAAAATATTCAGCAGAACCAGAAACATGATCTTGCTGCTGATGTACTGGCTCACCCATTCGAAAAGCTTCATCGGCACACGGGCATCGACCAGATAGTTGGTCATCCCCATGGCAACGCCCAGAATGATGAGAATACCACCGACCAAAAGCATCGATTCGCGGATAATCCGGGGGACATCCTTGAAGAGTTTTATGTCCCGGTAAATGAAAACCTCGACGATCAAAACATAAAAGGCCGTCACCGCCGCCGCCTCGCTGGCGGTGATGAAACCGCCGTAAATCCCCCCAAGGATGATGAATGGGAGCGGCGTCTCCCAGGCGGCCTCTTTCACCGATTTGAAGACGTTCTTTAAGACAAACGGAACCCGATGCACTCCCTTTTTGGAGCCGAAGTACATCCCGTAGAGGGAAAGCGCCGTCACCAGCACAATGCCGGGAATAATTCCGGCCAGGAAAAGCTTGTCGATGTTCACATTGGCGATCAGGCCGTAAAGAATGAGCGGAAGGCTTGGCGGAAAAAGAAGCCCCAAGCTTCCGCAGGAGGTGACAAGCCCCATGGCAAATTTGTCATCGTACTTCTCGCGCATCAGAATCGGGTACATCAGGCCCCCCAAGGCGATGATGGTCACTCCGCTGGCGCCGGTAAAGGCGGTGAAAAAGGCACATGAAAAAATCGTGACAATGGCCAACCCCCCAGGCATCCATCCCAAAACCGCCTGGGCGACATTCACCAGCCGCTTGGGGGTGCCGCTTTCGGCCATCAGATAGCCGGCAAAGGTAAAAAGCGGGATGGTAATCAGTGTGGGCGCCGAGGCCATCCGGTAGAATTCGATCATGATGGCCGAGGTATCAATATTCGCGTGAAAAAAGGAATAAAGGGCAATGGCGCCGAAGATGACGAAGAGCGGGGCGCCGAGAAGGGCGAAGGAGATGAGGGCTAATGTTGTGCTCATGATGGTACGGGCGAACGGCCACGAAGTGGTCCCTCGTTGGGGCCGTTCGCCCCTACTTTAATTTAATTTTCACCGATATATCCAACTCCTGATGTCCTTTCGCCCTGGCAACCGCCTTTTCTTTTCCGCCGAATTTCCAGAGAACCTCGATAAACTGCACGAAATAGGCATAGGTGATGATCGTAAAACCGATCGGCATAATGGTGATGAAATACCAGGTCGGCACCTTGGCAAACAAAATTGTCGCCGCCATCTTTTCATCCAGCATGAATTTATAGGCCGCCTTGGCCAAAAGGAAACAGACAACAATGCAGAAAAAACGGATAAAAAGGTCCACAATCGGCTTGGCCCTATCCGGCAGGATCTTTGCCAATGCATCAATTGAGATATGCCTTCCCTCCCGTGTCGAAAGGGTGGCGCCGAAGAAGGCGATCCACAGGACCAGATGACGGGCAAAGACATCCCCCCAATTGATCCCCGAGTCGAAAAAATTGCGCAAGACCACCTGCAGAAAGGCAAAAAAGAGGAGAGCAATCAGGGTGAGACCGAGAAAAAAGGTCTCGATTTTCACCAGAAGTTTGTTGAGGCCGAAAAGCCAGTTGAGTGGGTTGAGCATGGTTGGACGCAGGGGCGCACGGCTGTGCGCCCCTACATGATTGTCAATTTATCACGGCGCCGCGGCGACCAGGCCGTTGACCTTATCCAATAATGCTTGCGGATAAAG
>JACQOY010000236.1 GCA_016207765.1 Deltaproteobacteria bacterium
CCACGGTTGTTGTGCTTGTGCCCGAGGCGGGAGACACCATCCAGACAATGAAGGCGGGGCTGATGGAAATCGCCGATATTTTTGTGGTGAACAAGGCCGATCGCGAGGGGGCCGACCGAATTTATGCGGAACTCCTGATGCTGTCCGATATGTATTCCTCCCGGTGGAAAGTCCCTGTCCTGAAAACGGAGGCGACCGGCGGCAAGGGAATCGGGGAGCTGGTGCGTGTCCTTTCGAATCATGCCGAATTCATGAAAATCAATCCTTTGGCCCATGAGCATGCCCAAAAAATTCTGGAGGAGGAATGCCTCGATATTTTTCTCTCCGAGGTCCATTCCTTTCTTGCCTCCCGGTTTAAAAAAGGGGGAGCTTACGGCAACACTCACCGCGATCTGGTGAGCCGGCATGTCAATCCTTATCGTTCAGCTTCGGAGTTGCTGAGTCGAATGCAATGGAAGAAATAAAAGAAAAATCCGGAAATATCCCCGTTATCCCCAGACCCCAGGTCTACATGGCGGTCCAGCGGGCCCATTCGGCTTTAACCATGTGGGAGAGTCTCGGCTTCAAAAAGAGAGGCCGGCTCATGATGGAGCTTCGACGCGTGATCCTCCGCCGGATGGACGAAATTGCGGAGCTTGTTTCCAAAGAAAACGGCAAGCCGGTCATCGAGGCGATTTCCCACGATATCATGCCGACCATCGACCTCATCACCTGGGTTGCCAAAAAATCGGAAAAACTTCTCAAAAAAGAAACGATCAAACTTGGCAAGTGGTCCTTGATGGGGCACCGCAGTCAATTGGAATACTATCCCTACGGCGTTGTGGCCGTTATTTCTCCGTGGAATTTCCCTTTTTCCATTCCGATGGGGGAGATTGTCATGGCTTTAATGACCGGGAACACGGTCGTGTTCAAACCGTCGGAGTACACCCCCCTTGCCGGTATCAAGATCGGTGAATTGTTCAAAGAAGCGGGCGTTCCGGCGACGGTGGTTGAAGTTGTCACGGGAGACGGATCAACCGGGGCCGCCCTGGTTGATTCGGAGGTGAACAAAATTGTTTTTACCGGTTCGGTCGCCACCGGAAAAAAAATCATGGAAACGGCCGCAAAGAGGTTGATCCCCATCACGCTCGAGTTGGGGGGAAAAGATCCTCTGCTTGTTCTTCCTGACGCCGATCTCGACCTGGCCAGTTCGGCGGCGGTATGGGGGGCCTTTTGCAACAGCGGACAGGTTTGCGCCAGCATCGAGAGGGTTTATGTGCATGAATCGATCGCCGAACGGTTTACCCGGTTGGTTGTGGAAAAGACCGAAAAATTGCATCAGGGGCCGGGTGGTTCAACGGACGTTGATGTCGGCTCGATGACGGTGGAAATGCAGATCAAGAAGGTGGAACAACAGGTGGAAGACGCCAAAAGGCGGGGGGCCACGGTTCTGACAGGGGGGGAGAGGAACAGGGAGCTTGGGGACCGATTTTACAAACCCACGGTTTTAAACAATGTGGATCATACCTTTCCGGTGGTGATGGAAGAAACCTTCGGGCCGGTTCTTCCCATCATGACCTATTCGACAATCGATCAGGCGGTCCAACTGGCCAACGACTCGCCGTATGGATTGAACGCCTATGTCTGGGGAAGAAACCTTGAAACAGCGCGCAAAGTTGCGTCGCGTCTGGTTGCCGGTACGGTGAATGTGAATGAAAGTGTTTTTACCTTTGCCGTGCCGCAAACCCCTTGGGGAGGGCCGAAAGAGAGTGGATTGGGGCGCACCCACGGGGCGTTGGGCCTTTTGGAAATGGTTCGGTTAAGACATGTCTATATCAACCGGAGGGCCTCGAAGAAGAGCAGTTTCTGGTGGTACCCTTATTCAGCCGAAAAACTTCGGTTGATGAAAACACTGACGGAAGTTTTGTTTGGAAAGGGGATGGCGCGTCTTGCGGCGGCCGTTCGGTTTTTTTGGCTGAAACGAAAAGTGAAGACGATGTAAGTCTTGACAGGAGTGTGGAACTATAGGTAAATACGGCGTTTTTTGAATTGTAGGGGCGTACGGCCGTACGCCCTTACGAATAGGCGCGTAGCTCAGTGGTAGAGCACTTGCTCGACACGCAAGGGGTCAGCGGTTCAATCCCGCTCGCGCCTACATGGTTTGCAGACCCGGACATGAAAACGATCCGCTCGAAAAAATGCGGCATTCCTGCGCCCATGTGATGGCGGATGCGGTCACCTCGCTTTTTCCGGGGACGAAGGTGGCGATCGGGCCGTGCATTGACGACGGTTTCTATTACGATTCTGACGTGAATCGTCCGTTTGGTCCCGAAGATCTTCAAAAGATCGAACAAAAAATGAAGGAAATTGTCGCCCAAAATTTCCCTTTTGTCCGCAAAGAGATTTCAAAAAAAGAGGCGGTCGATTTTTTCAAAAAGCGGGGCGAGAAATACAAGGTTGAAATCGTTGAAGGATTGTCGGGCGCCGAACCGATCACCCTCTATCAGCACGGTGATTTTGTCGATTTGTGCAAGGGGCCGCATCTGGCAAAGACGGGCGAGATCGGGTCTTTTCACCTTTTGAGCATTGCGGGGGCCTATTGGCGGGGGGACGAAAAGAGGGAGATGCTTCAACGCATCTATGGCACGGCCTTCGGAAATGAAAAAGATCTCAAGGCGTATCTTGCCCGTCTTGAAGAGGCCAACCGCCGCGACCACCGGAAGGTGGGAAGGGAACTCGACCTTTTTTCGTTTCATCCGGAGGCGCCGGCTTCCCCTTTTTTTCATCCAAAAGGGGCCCTTCTTTACCGGTTCCTGGTCGATTATATCCGCGGGCTTTACCGGATGGAGGGGTATGAGGAGGTGATTACGCCCGAGATTTTTGACGTGACGCTCTGGGAGCGTTCCGGCCATCTGGAACATTTCAGGGATAACATGTTTTTCACCGAGATTGAAAACCGGGAGATGGCGGTCAAGCCGATGAACTGTCCCGGCCATTGCCTTATGTTCGGCGAGAAAAAACGGTCATACCGCGAACTGCCTGTGCGGTTTGCCGATTTTGGCCGTCTTCATCGTTATGAGCGGAGCGGCGTCACCCATGGGCTGACGCGTGTGCGCACTTTTTCGCAGGATGACGCCCATATTTATTGCACCCGCGACCAGATGGCCGGCGAGATCCAGGGGTTTTTAAGATTGATCCGACTGGTCTACCGCGATTTCGGTTTTTCCGAGGTGATGTTGGCCTTGGCCACGCGTCCCGAACATGCGATCGGTTCGCCCGAAATCTGGGAGGAGGCCGAAAGCAAGTTGAAAAAGGAAATGGAGTCGGCGGGGCTCCCGTATAAAATCAATCCCGGAGAGGGAGCCTTTTACGGGCCGAAGATTGAATTTCAGGTGAAGGATGCCCTTGGCCGCCCGTGGCAGTTGGGGACTCTGCAGGTTGATTATTCAATGCCCGAGAGGTTCGATCTGGCCTACGTGAACGCGGAAGGAAAGACGGAGCGGCCGGTCATGCTCCACCGGGCGATGCTTGGTTCCATCGAGCGTTTTTACGCCATTCTCATCGAGCATTGCGGCGGTGCTTTTCCGCTCTGGCTCGCGCCGGTTCAGACAGTGCTTATCCCGATTACCGATGGGCAGGTTGAATATGCCGGGCAAATCAAAGCGCGGCTTTTCAAGGAAGGGATTCGGGTTGAGGTGGACAGCCGGAATGAAAAACTGGGGTTGAAGATTCGGGAGAATCAGCTTAAAAAGGTCCCCTATATGGCGGTTATCGGCGCCAAGGAGGTTGCCGACAAAAAATTGAGCGTTCGGCACCGTTCCAAGGGAGACCTTGGGTTGATGAGCATCGAATCATTTTTGGAGCTTGTGAAGAAGGAGATCGAGGAAAAGGTATAGGGTTTGGGGTTTAGCCACCAGAACCCCCGGACCCTGGACCCCAAACCCTGAAAAGGAGGCAACTATTCGTCCCCCATTTAGAAGGCCGTTTCCCCAAAAACACACGGGACCCAGAATCAATCACATGATCAGGGGGCCCCAGGTTCGGCTGATCAGTTCCGATGGAAGGCAGTTGGGTATATACGCTGTTGATGGGGCAATCAAAATGGCCCAGGAAGAGGGGCTCGATCTGGTGGAAATTTCGCCGCAGGCCAAGCCGCCCGTGTGCAAGATCATGGATTTCGGCAAGTACAAGTACATGTTGCAAAAAAAGCAGCATGACAGCAAAAAACACCAGACGGTGGTGCATTTAAAAGAAATCAAACTGCGTCCCAACA
>JACQOY010000233.1 GCA_016207765.1 Deltaproteobacteria bacterium
GGCCAATAGAACCCGAAATTGTCATTCCCGCGAAAGCGGGAATCCAGTCTTTTCGTACTGGTTCCCCATTTTAATGGGGACATGGCTGGATCCCCGCTTTCGCGGGGATGACACAAAAATTGGGTTTGTCAACACCCTAATCACGGCGCCGCGGCGACCAGGCCGTTGACCTTATCCAATAATGCTTGCGGATAAAGTTTGCCGACCAGTTTTTGCTGAACTTCCTTGCTGATTCCCTGGAGTTCCGTCAATGCCTCGGGAGTCAGGGAAACCACCTGAATACCGGATGATTGAAGCACCGAAAGGGAACTTTGGTTGTCCGCCCGTGTCTTGGAGATCAACTGGGTTGCCTGGGCGCTGATCACTTCCTTGACCACCTTTTGCTCGTCGGGGGTCAGCTTGTCCCATTCCACTTTCGCCACGACAATGCCGCCGGTGCCGTCCACAAGATTGACGTCGGTGACATATTTCACCTTCGTGTGCCACTGAAAGGCGATGGCGCCCAGTTCGGGGGCATAGGCGCCGTCGATCAAACCGGTTTGAAGCGACGTGAGCACATCGGTGATCGCCAGCGGAACCGGCACCACCTTGAGTGATTCGTACATTGCCTGGGCCAGCGGATCCCCCTCCCACATCCACATTTTTAGTCCCGAGAGATCGGCCTTTTTTGTGATCGGTTTGTTGGAGAAAATTTTGACAAACCCAACCTCGGCCCATCCCAGAAGGACAAATCCTTTTTGGAGAAATTTCTCTTCAAAATACGGCCGCATGTTGCCATAGACGGCATCGGCCTGCCCATAGTTTTTAAACAAAAACGGCAGTTCCAGGACGCGGATTTCCGGTTCGATCATCCCGAGACCAACCCCCGTCAACGCCCCCCCCTGCAACTGACCAATCCGCATCTTCCGGACGACATCTTTCTCATCGCCGGCCTGGCCGCCGAAGTAGATCTGGAAATCCACTTTGCCTCCCGTGCGGCTCAAGACCTCGTTCTTCATCGCAATAAGCCCCTTGGCCAGCGTTGTTCCATCGGGGGCCAGCGTGGCAATTTTCAATACCTTTGCCGGACCTGCCGCAGGGCCCGACCCGGGCTGGGGCGCCGCGGCCGGGGCTTGTGCTTGAGACACGGTTTGTCCGGTGCAAAGCAATAATACAACCATTCCCAAAAATATTCGTTTAACGGGTTTCATAGGGTTCTCTCCTCCTTTATAGAAGTTTATATGGGGCCAGCCCCTGACCCCATTGGGGCTAGCCGGTTAGAACATCGTCATCGAATGGTCCAAAAACCACCGCGCCCTCAATTTGGCCAGTTCGTTGGCCAGCCTCTGCTCCGGCAAACTGTCGGCCGGGGTCGTCAAAACTTCATTCAACAAACTTTCAAACAGGGCTCTGTCCTGGTTTTGAACGGCGTAACTCTGGGCATAGGTGACGAGGGCCAAAAGAAACTTTCTTTTGTAGGCGGCCAGGGCCTTCTCGAAATGCTCTTTCGATTTTTCCGGATTTCCGCCAAACATGGCGGGGCGTGATCCGAACGAAAAACCGAAGAACAGATGCGGACCGGAATAGAAGTAATGTTCATCCAGTTCAAGGACCCTTTGCATCATCGCCTCAGCCTTGGGAAATTCGGCAATGGCAAGGGGGGAGTCTTTGTTTAGGTTGATCCAGCTTCCCCAGTTGAAGGCGGTCCAGAAAAGGGCCGGAATGTAACTTCTACCGAACGACTGAAGCGATTTTTTAAAGGTATCGAGGTCTTTGGTCAGGGCCTTTTCGAAGGCGGCGTTCCGGTTCAGCGCTCTCATTCCGAAATCCTTCCCCTTCAGATAAAACGCCCTGGCCCGCTCCTCATTTTGGGCCCTCTTCGTTTCATCCATCCCCTGATATTTCAGCATATTCCATTCCAAAAAACCGAAGCTGTAGTTTGCATACGAACGGGAAAGGAGAACGAGATAGGTTTTATTGTGGGGATTATCGTGCTGAAAGGCCTCCAGCATTTTGATCATCGTGAGGCCGGTGTTTTCGGCAAGCTCGACATCCGTTTCCATTTCAAACGCCGGCGCCCCCCCCTGAAAAATCTGGGCGGTGATATCGGAGGCAATCTGCTTGGGGGTGCACTGGGAAAAAAAGAAGAGCGAAACGACAACAAGGAATAAACGAACCGCAACGGTGAAAAAACGATGCATGAGAGTGCGATTAGTAAACAGAACCGGTCGTGGTGTCAAATTATTTCTGACCGCTTCTACACGGCGCGTCATGAAAGAATCTGCGATAAAAAACGGAGCGATTTGAGCGGTTTCCCGGCGGTATACTGAATAAAATATTCAAATGCCCGGCGGGTCTGGGCAACCTGATCGGTCTTCCATCCCTGTGAAAACCATTCGGAGGGGTTTGCCTCAACCGATTTGAGGAGATGCGTCAGGGATTCGTGGCTGAGAGGATGCGAATCGACTGAAACAGGACCGGCACAGAGCGAACAGAGGATGCTTCCGTGACGGCCGTCAAAGAAATACCGTTCATTCGGTTCAACCGGTTGAACCGGCTCAGCCGGCTCAGCCGACCGGATTTTTTTTCCGCATTTGCCGCAGGCAGAGAGCGAGGGGCGAAAGCCGAAAAGGGTCAGCAGTTGGTGCTCCATCAGGGGAATCAAATGGGGGGCAAGCGGCCCCGGACGGTCAATCGTTTGAAGAAAATGCCAAAATATCCCAAAGACAGCGGGCAACGACTGTTTTTCCTGGAGAAATTCGAGGATCATCTCGGAAAAATAACAGGCGGAGGCGAATTTGGGGAGGTCTTTTCGGATTCCTTCCATCCCGTTTTGAAGAGAGGCGTTCTGGAGCAAGACAAGTTCCGTCCCTTTCCGCTCCTGGTAGAGAAGTTCGACAAAAGTGAAAAGGTCCAGCCCCCCCGCAAACCTTTTTTGCGACGACCGGGCCGAAGGGGCGAATCCCCCCTGTTTTCTCCCATCGCCGGCCAGCCACCAGACGATCATATCCGACTCGGAATAGGGGATTTTTTTGAGGATGACGGCGGTTGTCTTGTGTATATTCATCACAACTCAATTTCGTCAAAATGGGAAAGCCGCTTGAACAAACGGTAGCGCTCGCGTATTTCGTCCATCGACAGATTTCGAAACCGGTCACAGCTGAAGGCCTCTACGTTAAACGAGGCCATGGCGCTCCCCACAATCACCGCTTTTTTAAGGCTTGGCAGTGAAAGGTCGCCCGTCTTGGCCAGATACCCCATAAA
>JACQOY010000009.1 GCA_016207765.1 Deltaproteobacteria bacterium
AACGCCTTTTTCAAATCGGCCACCCAACAGGCCCCCCGCTTTGCCCAGCCGGGGGAAGAGGGGGAAGAACTGACGCTCCGCCTGGAGCTCAAGCTTCTGGCCGATGTGGGGCTTGCCGGATTGCCGAATGCCGGAAAATCGACCCTCCTTTCGGTTATCTCGCGGGCGCGCCCGAAAATTGCCGACTACCCTTTCACGACGCTGACGCCAAACCTGGGAATGATCGCCTATAAATCGTACCCGCCATTTACCGTGGCCGATATTCCGGGCTTGATTTCCGGGGCGCACGAGGGGGCGGGATTGGGAGACCAGTTTCTTCGCCACATCGAACGGACCAAAATCATCTGTCATCTGGTGAGCCTTGGACCGGATGAACAGGGGACTCCGTGGGAGCGGTTTCAGACGGTGAAAAAGGAACTCGAGAGTTATAATCCGGCGTTTAAAAAACGGAAAACCGTTGTGGTGCTGACAAAATCAGACTTGCTCAACAGCGATGAAGATTCATATGATGTCATGCAGATTTTCAAAAAGAAAAAATACCCGGTTTTTGTCCTTTCGGCGGCAACCCGCAAGGGAGTGAATGATTTGCTTGAATACCTGGCGAAAAACATAAAGTAAAAGAAAATGGACCGTCAACGCATTATCAAGCAAACGAAGCGCCTCGTGTTAAAAATCGGGAGCAGTGTATTGACTGTGGACGGGGGGGTGCGTCCGGGCATTGTCCGGGATATCGCGCGCCAAGTCGCCCTTTTGAAAAAGAAGGGGATTGAAGTGGTCCTCGTCTCCTCCGGGGCCATCGCCTGCGGCATGGGGATTTTGAAGCTCAAAAAAAGGCCGCGCGAAATTCCCCAGAAACAGGCGGTTGCGGCGATCGGCCAGCCGGTTTTGGTCCGCCATTATTCCCAAGCTTTTCAAAAAGCGGGTCTCCATGTGGCCCAGATTCTTCTCACGCGCGACGATCTGAAAGACCGGCACCGGTTCCTCACGGCGAAACACGCCTTTCAGGAACTCTTCCGGGCCGGTGTGGTACCCGTGGTGAATGAAAACGACTCCGTCGCGGTGGAGGAAATCCAGGTGGGGGATAACGACCAGCTCTCGGCGCTGGTTTCCCACCTTGTGGATGCCGATCTGTTGCTTATTTTGACCGACATCGACGGTTTTTACGACAAGGATCCCCGTCGCTCCAAGGGGGCGTGCCGGATCGGCCTGGTTGAAAATGTCGATGAGGACGCGTTCAAGCTTGCCGAAGGCACACAAAATGAAAAAAGTACGGGGGGGATGACCACAAAATTGAAGGCGGCGTATCAGGCCGCCTTTTATGGTGTCCCAACGTGGGTTGTGGGAGGGAACGATCCAAAGATCATCTCGAAGGTCATGGCCGGCGAGGATGTGGGGACTCTTTTTCTTCCCCGGAGCGAAACCCTCTCCAGCCGGAAGTACTGGATCGGCTATACCCTCAAAGCGACGGGGCAGATTGTGGTGGATGAAGGGGCGGTAATGGCCCTCCGCGACAAGAAGAAAAGCCTTCTTCCTTCGGGGATTGTTGGGGTAAAGGGGGATTTTGATATCGGGGATGCAGTCGAAATCCTGACCCCCGACCAAAAACTGATCGCGCGTGGTTTGACCGCGTACAGTTCGCGGGAGATCGAGAAAATCAAAGGGCGAAAAAGCACGGAGATCGAAAAAATCCTGGGTTACAAATATTATGACGAGGTGGTCAATCGGGACGATCTGGTGATTTTATGAACGGCTGTCGCAAAAGTCCATTTGCGGCGTTGCCCTCCTCGGCCACTCCCTGCGGCGTACATTCACAGTACGCCTCAGTCGGGCCTCGTCGGGCGCCTTGCAACTGGAACTTTTTCGACAGCCTTTAAACATGCAGACATCATCGCTTAAAAAACTCGCGCAAAAATGCAAACTGGGGGCGGCGGCTCTTTTAACCCTTGATACCGAATCAAAGAACGGCACTCTCCGCGCCATGGCGGCGGAACTGCGTGCTCTGTCGAGGGCGATTATCAAGGCCAACCGGCAAGATATCAAGGCGGCTCAAAGGTCCGGTCTTCAAAGACACTTAATCGACCGCCTTCTGCTCAACGATCAAAGAATCGACGACATGGCGCGGGGCCTGGAAGAAGTTGCAAATCTCCCCGATCCGGTGGGGGAGACGGTGTCGCAATGGGTCCGCCCGAATGGGCTGAAGGTGGAGCGGGTCCGCATCCCCTTGGGAGTGATCGGCGTAATCTATGAGTCGCGGCCGAATGTCACCGTTGATGCCGCCGGTTTGTGCTTCAAATCGGGGAATGCCGTTTTTCTTCGCGGTGGCTCGGAGGCGATTCACTCCAACAAAATGCTGGGGAGGATTCTTCAGGAGGTTTTGAAAAAGAAGGGGATTCCGCCGGAGGCAATTACCGTTGTCCCCGTCACCGACCGGGCCCTGTTAAAGGCCATGCTTAAATTGGACGGCTTGATCGATCTCATCATCCCCCGCGGCGGCGAAGGATTGATGAAATTCGTTGCGGAACATACGCGTATTCCCGTGGTCAGGCATGACAAGGGGATATGCAGTATTTTTGTGGATGAATCGGCCGATTTCGACATGGCGGTGTCGATTGTGGAAAACGCCAAGGTCTCCCGCCCCGGCGTCTGCAATGCGGCGGAGAACCTCTTTGTCCACGAGAAAATTGCGTCCTCTTTTCTCCCCCGTCTGGTGGAACGGCTCAAAAAGGACGGTGTTGAAATTCGCGGCGACCGAAAAACCGCTTCCATCGTCAAAGGGATCAAGAGGGCAACGGCCAAGGACTGGACGACGGAATATCTCGATCTCATCCTCTCGATCGGCGTGGTGAATGATATTGATGAGGCCATCGGCCTCATTCGCCACTACGGATCGAACCATACCGAGGCAATTGTCACCAAAGACCGGGCGAATGCGGGAAAATTTGTAAAGAGCCTCGATTCATCCTGCGTGATGGTAAACGCCTCCACGCGCTTCAACGACGGCGGCCAGCTTGGGTTGGGGGCGGAAATCGGCATCTCGACGACGAAAGTTCATGCCTTCGGCCCGATGGGGCTTGCCGAATTGACGACAACAAAGTTTGTGGTGCATGGAGAGGGGCAGATCAGGAGTTAAAAGTTGGAAAAGTTCAAGGTTAAAAAAGTTCAAAGTTCAAAAAGAAAGAATGCCGTTTTGGATCTTGCGCGTGTCGTCTACAACGCGGCGGAAGACACAAAAGCCGTCAATCCGGTGGTGATCGATCTGCGCAAAAAAACCTCTTATGCCGACTATCTGCTCATCTGTAGCGGGACCAGTGACCGCCAGGTGCAGGCGATTGCCGACAACATCGAAGAGGCGGTAAAAAAGAAGTTCAAACGCCGCTCTATCGGCTTGGAGGGGTACCAGCAGGGAACCTGGGTGCTCCTTGATTTCGGCGATGTGGTCTGCCACATCTTTTTGGATGAGGCCCGCGATTTTTATCAGCTCGAAAACTTGTGGCACGATGCCAAACGGGTGCGATTTTGAAACCACTTGTTCTCATCATCCTCGACGGCTGGGGGCACCGGCTCGAAAAAAAGGACAATGGAATCGCCTTGGCGCGGAAACCGCACTTCGACCATTTGTGGAAGTCTTACCCGCACACCCTCATTGACGGTTCCGGAAAGTCGGTGGGCCTTCCGGAAGGGATCATGGGGAATTCCGAGGTGGGGCACATGAATCTGGGGGCCGGGCGGATTGTCTATTCCGGCCTTTCGCAGATCTACCACGCCATCGAAGATGGATCTTTTTTCGACAACCCGGCCCTTCTTGATGCAACCCAGTCTGCCAAGCTCAACCGCTCGTCCCTTCACCTGATGGGCCTTGTCTCCGACGGCGCCGTGCACAGCCATCAGGACCATCTTTATGCCCTGCTCGATCTGGCCAAACGTCAGGGACTTGACCGCGTTTTTGTCCACTGTTTGATGGACGGGAGGGACACGGCGCCGCAGGACGGGGCGCGTTATCTTGGCGAACTCGAAGCGCAGATGCGCAAAAAGGGAGTCGGCCGAATCGCCACCGTTTGCGGCCGCTACTTTGCCATGGATCGGGACAAACGGTGGGACCGGATCGAGAAGGCCTACAATGTGCTGGTTGGTGAATCTTCCGGTGGTGTTTCCTCCCCGGTCGATTATCTCCGGAAGATGTATCAGGAGGGGACGGGAGATGAATTTATTCCTCCCGCGCCGGTTCTCAATGAACAAAAAGAGCCGGTCGGGCCCATCAAAGACGGCGATGCCGTGATTTTTTTCAATTTCCGTGCCGATCGCGCGCGCGAGATAACGCGGGCGCTCACCGATCCGGCCTTCAACGATTTTGACCGCAAAAGTGTCCCCAAAATTTCCCGCTTTGTCTGCATGTCCCCTTACGACAATTTCGATCTGCCGGTGGCCTTCCGGCCTACCTATCCCCAGAGGATTTTTGCCGAGATTATCAGTGAAAAGGGGTTGAGCCAGCTGAGGATCGCGGAAACCGAAAAATACGCCCATGTCACCTATTTTTTTAACGGGGGGCGCGATGTGGTTTTTCCCGGTGAAGAGCGGGTTATGATTCCCTCCCCCCGCGAAGTGCCGACCTACGACCAGAAACCCGAAATGAGCGCCTTGCGCATTACGGATGAATTGTTAAACCGGCTCAACCAGGAAAAATACGATGTTGTCATTCTCAATTTTGCCAACGCCGACATGGTTGGCCATACCGCGAAACCGGAGGCGATCATCCGTGCGGTGGAAACGGTGGATGCCTGCCTCGGACGGATTGTCGATCTGGTTTTGAAAATGAAGGGGACGGCAATTATTACCGCCGACCACGGCAATGCGGAACAGATGAAAGACGATACGGGATGCCCCTATACCGCCCACACGACGAATCTGGTGCCGTTGATTCTTATTTCCGACTCCCATCGGAAAGATCATCTCAAAAAATCGGAAGGCCACGCCACTGGTGGCCACGCTGCTGGCGGCCGCCTGTGTGACGTGGCGCCGACGATGCTTAAGTTGCTCCATATTCCGCAACCAAAGGAGATGACGGGGGAGAGTCTTTTGAGTACGGAGTGATGAGTACGGAGTACGGAGTGACAAGAACAATAATCCAGCGAGCGCTCAATATCCTCCTCCCACAAGTTTGTCGTGCCTGTGGATGCCTGCTTAAAAATTCCGATAAAATCTGCAACGACTGTTTTTGCAAAATCCGGTGGATTGGAAAACCCCATTGCACCATTTGCGGATCGCCGTTTGAATCGTCCGTGGCGGTGTCACATCCCTGCCCTGAATGTCTCAAAAGAAAGCCCGCCTTCGACTGGCACCGGTCATGTGTTTTGTACGAAGAGCCGGTGAATCGTATCCTTTATCATCTCAAATATTCCGCTGGTATGGACTGCATCGGGGTATTTGCCGAGTGGTTTGAAAAAATAATCGGGGAACAGACGGTGAAGGCCGATTATCTGATTCCTGTTCCCCTCTCGATGGGTCGGCTCCGAAGGCGAAGCTACAACCAAAGCGTGGAGCTGGCGAAAAAAATTTCACACAGGACCGGTATTCCTGTTTTGATTCATTCTCTGCAAAAAATCCGCAAGACGGTTCCTCAAACTGAACTGCCGCGCGAGGAACGGCTCAAAAATTTAAGAGGGGCATTTGCATGGAAAGAGAAGAAAATTTGTCTCAAAGATAAAAACGTATTCCTCATCGACGACGTGTTTACCACCGGAAGCACCTTAAACGCCTGTGCCTCCGCTCTTAAATTGCAGAAACCGGCCATGGTTGGGGCGATGACGATTGCGTTAAACCTGCGGCATTAAGATTGCCCAAATAATTGTCACCTGACCGAATTGTGGGCAGTTTTTCTCAAGCTCTCTAAAAATCAGTTATATAACAAATTGCAGTCATTTGATTTTTTAAATTGTCACGGTGGCACCGCTTTTGCTTTCTCATGCCCCGCTATGCCCGATTCACCTTCTATCGATTTTACCGGCGGGGTGGATACTTCGGTTGCCGCCCATGCACAGGATGAAGCCTTCGATATGCCCGCTTCGGGGATGGCCTATGCTCAAGGCTCCCTTCACCCCCCAACAATTGCCTCTGCCTTTGATGCAACGATCAACGCCAAGGTAATGGGCTGGATTGGAAGTCCGCAAGATGCTTCAACCATCCTGGGCGGCAGTTTTGACCGTTGGCGCGTTTATGCCACCCGTTTCAACGTTATGGCGCCCAATTTTGGCATCACCAAGCTGAACGCCGAATTGCGGTGGAACGATCCGGGGCTTAAACTTCATGCCGGCATCTCGCCGCAGGAAGATTACGTCTATCCCTATAATTTCAACGGCGCCGCCATGGCTATCGGCGACTACGAATGGACGGCTCCGACGCTTCGGTACAATCTTTTCGACAACACCAGCGGGGCGAACATCTATACCGGGACCATCGGCTGGCTTTTTGGCGTCGAGTGGGCGCCCGATTATCTGGCCGGTTTGCGCGTTGTGGCGCAGACAGGCCCGGATGGGGGCTTTGTCGGCTCCAAATCGTGGGCAAAAACCGCTCAAGTCGGTTATACGGGAGAATACTCGGCGGGGGGGATCGATGGCGCTACTTCCGTTGCTGTCTATGCCACATCGCTTAATCCCGCCGAAGAGACAAACGAATTTGGCGAGACGGTCTCTCCCAAAAACGGCATCGGGGGGTTTTTCAGTCAAACCATCGGACCTGTCGGTTTTGGGATCGGTTATGCCTTTAACCGTCGCACCACAACCGGTGATGGAATGGCCATCGATTCACGCACCCATGGCGTCAACGCCGGCTACAACGTCCGGTTCGACGGCAAGGTGCCGGTCGTACTCAGCGGGGGTTATTCTTACCTCGGATTTCGGGAGGATATCGATGCCTTTCTTTCCAGCCAGGAACGGACCGGGGAACACAGCATCGAACCGGTCAACGTGACCGTCGGCCTTCTGCCGGGTTTGGCGCTCACGGCGGGGGGGAATTTCGTGATCGTCGACCAGAAAAACCAGACCAATACCGAAATCAACGGCAACGAACAGGTATTTTATGGGGTTCTGACCTATAACGGCAATGCGACGATTGAGTAAATTTCGACAAGGCGATGAAACGATTAATTTACATTTTGCTCTTTTCATTTTCTTGCCTCGGGTTTGTCTCGTGCAACGGCAATACGGCGGCAGATCCCGACGAGGAAACTCCCGCAGGGGACGATGGAAACACGCCCGATGAAAACCCGTCGATTGACGAAGAAGGGCCGTCCGATACCGATGCCGATGACGGAATTGCCGACGGTGATGAAGATATCGACATCGATATGCCGGATATCGATGAAGGGGATGATGAGGCGGAAGAAGAAGTTGTGACGGTTTCCCCCGAGATCGTCTCCTTTGAGGCCGGCGAAGAGTGCGTTAAGCCGGACACGCGGGTGACTTTAAGCTGGGAAACCGAGAATGCCGATGCGGTTTACCTTGGTTCCACCGAAGTCTCCGCGAGCGGCGAAAAGAATGTCCGTCCTTTTTTTGAAACTACCTATACCTTAACCGCCGTCAACGGCAGTGAAACAACAAGTCGGACTGTTTCCATCTATTTTAAGGAGGCAAGCACCGCTTATCAAACGACCGAAGAAACATTTGATGCCGGTGGAATTGACCTCCTTTCTTCATCCGGTGACGGCACCCTGCTGATCCTTTCGAATGGAAAAGTTTATAAAGGAAGCTTCGGAGAGGATTTTGTCCGTCTCACCCCAAATTCATCAGTTTCTCAATGGAGCGTTCTTGCAATCGATCCGGTCGATTCCGATATCATCTATGCCGGCACTACGGGGCGTATTTATCGTTCATCCAATGGCGGAGAAAGCTGGCCGGATGTTATTCCTGTTCGCCGGAACAACGTTGATCTTGCGATCAACACGGTTTATTCCTCTCCAGCCGACCCGGAGATGGTTTACATCGGCTTTGAAGGGGGCGGTTTTGTTCTCGATGCAGAAAGGGGAACGCTCGATTTAATATCGGATCTCAATACCGAAAGCATCCGCCGTTTTGCCTCAGACGCCGATTGTGTTGTCGCCGCCACAAAGTCGGACCTTTTCGTGTCTTTTAATGAAGGGGATAGTTGGAGTGAGACAGATGCGGCAAATTGGGGTGAAATTCATTCCATCGATATTTTTGACGGCACCCTCTATGTGAGCGCTGAAAAAGGATTATACTCCGTCTCCATCGATTCCATCTCCGATCCCTCCTGGGAAAAAATGGAGGGGCTGGATGGACCTGTTTACCAGATTCTGGTCCGCGAGGAGGCTCTGTTTCCGGAAGGCATCAGGGGATTGGCACATTTTACGGTTTTCTCCCCCTTTCAAACGGGGGTCGTTTATGCGGCCACGGGGGAGGGTATCTATCGCGGTTTGGGAGATGAGTGGGAACGGGTCAGTGCCGAAGAAGCCCATTGGATTTTTGATGATGGAGATCCTGTAGCGGTCTCCGATTCAGCCCTGACCGCTATTGACCGGACGATTGTTTATTCCAACGATTGCCCCAATCAGCCCTCTGCCCATACGATTTCCGCCGGGCCGCTAAAATTCCCGCTTTGACAGCCGATTTTCTTTCTGCAATTCTTTGAGAAATGTCTTCCTATCTTAAGCTGGCCTGTGAGGTCGCCAAGGAGTCCGGGCGGATTCAACGGTCAAACCTGGGGAAAATCAGGCACATCGAGTACAAGGGGGAGATCAACCTGGTGACGGAGGTTGACCGTGCCTGTGAAAAACGGGTCATCGAGCGGATTCAGAGGATCTATCCCGATCACGATATTCTGGCCGAAGAGGGAGGGGGCAAACGGACCAGTTCGGAGTACAAATGGATTATCGATCCGCTGGACGGTACCACCAATTATGCACACGGGTATCCGCTCTTCTGCACCTCCATTGCCTTGGAGCACAAGGGGGAGATTGTCCTCGGTGTTGTCTATGAACCGAACCATGACGAGCTGTTTGCCGCCGAAAAAGGGAAAGGGAGTTTTTTAAATGGCAAGCGTATCCATGTTTCACCGGAAGAAAAAATCGGTCGCGGTATGCTGGCCACCGGGTTTGCCTACGATATCAAAAAAAACAACCGTAGCACCCTCGATCATTTCAAAAACATGCTCCTGTCGGCTCAGGCGGTGCGGCGGGACGGAGTGGCGGCTGTCGATTTGTGTTATGTGGCCTGCGGGAGGTATGATGGCTTCTGGGAGATCAATTTGTTTCCGTGGGACGTGGGGGCCGGTTATTTGATTGTGAAAGAGGCCGGCGGTGAGGTGACCGATTTTGCGGGAAAAGAGTTTTCGGTTTATGCCAAGGAAATTTTGGCGACAAACGGGCTGATTCACGATCAAATGACGAAAGTGCTGACATGCAAAAAATAAACGAGCGTCTTCAGTCGAAGACAATATACAAGGCTTTCGAGCTGATGCGGCAAAAAAAATTTGACGGGTCCGAAGAGTTGCTTGCAAGGGGCTTGAAAGAGGCCCAAACGGCGCGGGATCTGGTTTTAACCGCCCTGTTCTATTCCGCCTACGGGGTGCTTTTTAAACTGAAAAAAGAATACCGCAAGGCCTGGAAGTATTACGAGCAGGCGGAAAAACTCATCCCGGATGATCCCGCGTTGAAAATCATCTCTGCCCGCCTTCTGGTTGACACCTTCGGCCAGTACGATACCGCCATCCGGAAGATGGAAAAAATTGTCCCGAAAATCGGATCGGACATGACTTTTCTGCATCAGGCCTATACCGTTCTGGGGCTTGCCTGGCT
>JACQOY010000030.1 GCA_016207765.1 Deltaproteobacteria bacterium
AAAATAAAGCGCGGTGGCGACCACCCCCGAAAAAAGAACGACATTCAGAATGCCGAAAATGCGGAAAATAAAATCGGAAGAAAGAAGCGCCGCCGGCACCATGAAAAGAAGACAGAAAAACACCCCCAAAAGCCAAATAAGGCTGATATCCGCCGAGGAACGGCGACGGATGATTTTCACGACAAGCGGGATGTTGAAAAACGGGAGCGCCAGCGACGCCACAAACCCGACCATTCGGATTAGGTAAGTATTCTCCATAACTTAATGAGGCTGGGTTAAAAATTGGATCTCCCGTTTCCCGTGTCGGCGCTGGTAGGCGCGGGTCACTTGGGGGAGAAACAGTTTGAACATTTCGTCGTAACGAACCGCATCGGGGAGATTCATTTTAGGGTCATCGGTCATCACCATGCCGGTTGAAGTGTCCCGAAAAAGCCCACCGTGGGTCCCCTTGTGGCCGAATTTAAGATAAGTGCCGGCCAAGGCCGCAAAACCACCGAACTGGTAATTCGGTTTCACGCTGAACATCACGCTCGCCTTGTTTTCCACAAGGTTAAAAAATGAATCGTAGAGGCGATATCCGGCATCGGGGTAATAAGCCTGCGCAGTCATTTTTTTCCATCGACCATCCGGAATCCAGTCTCCCGATGCATAACCGCTTTTGGAAATAATGGGAAAATAATCGAGAGGGTCCCCGCTTACCGGGACATACCGGTACTTCGTCGGTTTGCCCCCTTGGGACCAATGATAGTCAAAATAGGCCTCCTCTCCTTCCGAATTCACCATATGCACCCTTTTTCCCTCGGGCCAAAAGACAAGATCGATCCCGTCCACCCCCGTTAGAGAGCGGGCCGCTTTTTCCCTCTGTTTTGGGTGCGTCATCATCACGCCGGCCGAGAGCAATCCATATTCAACCACCACCACATCGTTTTCATCCACCAAATGCCTCGACCGTTTGAGACCCGCAGTGTTCAACGCCTTTTCAATCTCCCCTGTCCCGACCATCTTCAGCCGGTCGAAATGAAAACCGTGATCCGAAAAAAGAACCACTTTCAAGGGTTCATCATGAAGGAGGCGATAGCGTTTTTTCATCCGGGTGATGAATCGATCGACAAAAATCATGAACCGCATCATCCGGTTTCTCCCCAGCAGGTGTTGGGCGCCGTCGGTTCCTCCCAAATAGGTCATGATGACTTTTTTGGGGCTTTCCAGAAGAAGCTTTTCGGTCCTCATCAGGTCTTCCTTGCCGGCAACACCTGGAAAGGCATACATCACCGCTTTTTCGTGCATGGTGTGGCGGAAAGCGTCGAAATAGGTCTTGTAATTGACATGGATTTTGTAAATGTCCCCCGGCGTACCGCCGATGACCTCGTTGTCCTTGTAGGAATAAAATCTGCTTTCATAGCCGGGGACCAATCCAACATCCAGCGGCTTGAAAATACCCGTGAAACCGATGGTCGTGGCCGAGGGAAAGGTGACAGTGAGGGGAACCACCGGTTGAAAATCGCTGAAATACCCCTCTTTCTGCAGTTCGTGCATCATCTCGTAACCGATCCCGTCGATGGCGATAAAAAGGATTTTTTCTGGCTCTTTTTCGGCATCGGGAAGAACCGTAACCGGAGGGCGGTGAAACCCGCAGGAGACGGTGAGAAAAAGGAAGAAAAAACCAAAAAAGCGCCCCAAAGTCATAATTTTGTATGTTTCGTTCCGTGGCGAAACACCACGAGTCACGTTATTTGCCTACACCACGCCCTTGCAAATTACACAGCAAAACGCTTCTTATATATGTACAAACTTAAAACGTCAAATTCATGGAAACCAAGCGCCGGCAAACTAAAGAGAGTCCCCTTTGTCTTCGCAATTTTCATAAGCCGCCCTGAGTTGGTTTGTCTCGAAGGCCAATGGGACCGGCGGGAATGAAAATTGCTTCGCCAAAATGACTCTCTTTAGTTTGCCGGCACACGAAAAATTAAATTGAAACGGCAGGTTGACATTTGTTAAAGGGGCCCTACTTTGGAATTCACCGGATAATCCGGCTGATGCTTTTTGCAACTAATTAAGATTATTCAACTAATCGGAGAATAAAATGACCAAAAAATCAAAGGTGATCGGAATCGACCTGGGAACGACAAATTCATGCGTGGCGGTTATGGAGGGGGGCGAACCAAAGATTATTCCCAATCAGGAAGGGGCGCGCACCACACCATCGGTCGTCGCCTTTACGAAGGATGGTGAAATTCTCGTCGGTCAAGCCGCCAAACGACAGGCCATCACCAATCCGGACAATACGGTCTATTCCATCAAACGGTTCATGGGCCGCAAATTTGATGAAGTGTCCCAGGAAATCAAGCTGGTCCCCTACAAGGTGGCGAAACGCGACAATGGGGACACCGCCGTCGACATCAACGGCAAGCTGATCATGCCTCCCGAAATTTCGGCAAAAATTCTGATGAAACTGAAAAAAGCGGCGGAGGATTATCTGGGCGAAACGGTGACCGATGCGGTTATTACGGTTCCCGCCTATTTTAACGACTCCCAACGGCAGGCCACCAAGGATGCCGGAGTGATCGCCGGTCTTAATGTCTTGAGAATCGTCAATGAACCCACCGCCGCCTCGCTGGCCTACGGCCTCGACAAGAAAAAAGACGAGATCATCGCCGTCTACGATTTTGGCGGCGGCACGTTCGACATTTCAGTGCTTGAGGTGGGGGAGAATGTGGTCGAAGTGGTGGCCACCAACGGAGACACCCATCTGGGAGGCGACAACATAGACCAGAAACTGATCGACTATCTTATCGGCGAATTCAAGAAAGACCAGGGAATCGACGTTTCGAAGGACAAAATGGTCCTTCAGCGGCTGAAAGAGGGGGCGGAGAAGGCGAAAATCGAATTGTCTTCGGCGCTCGAAACCGAAATCAACCTCCCCTTTCTGACGGCGGATGCGAGCGGCCCCAAGCACTTGAACATCAAACTGACCCGCGCCAAGCTGGAATCGCTCTGCGAAGAACTCATCATGAGATCGTTCGAACCGGTGAAAAAATGTCTTCAGGACGCCGGTAAAAAACCATCCGACATTGTCGAGGTGGTGTTGGTCGGGGGACAGACCCGTATGCCCCGTATCCGCGAAGAGGTCAAAAAATTCTTCGGCAAGGAACCCCACATGGGGGTGAACCCGGATGAAGTGGTGGCGGCGGGCGCCGGGGTTCAGGGAGGGGTTTTGACCGGCGAGGTGAAGGACATGCTCCTGCTCGATGTAACGCCGCTCTCACTTGGAATTGAAACCCTGGGCGGCGTCATGACCCGGCTGATTGAAAGAAACACCACCATCCCCACCAAAAAATCGCAGATTTTCTCGACGGCGGCCGACAGCCAGACAAGTGTTGAAGTCCACGTTCTTCAGGGAGAGCGGGAAATGGCGCGGGACAACCGCACCCTTGGGCGTTTTCATTTGGACGGCATCCCGCCCGCGCCGCGAGGCATCCCGCAAGTGGAAGTCATTTTTGACATCGATGCCAACGGCATTGTGCACGTAACGGCAAAAGACAAGGCCACCAACAAGGAACAGCATATCACCATCACTTCCTCCTCCGGCCTTGGAAAAGACGAGATCGACCGGATGGTGAAGGAGGCCAAAAGCCACGAGACCGAAGACAAGAAAAAACGCGAAGAGGTTGAAACCAAAAACAAGGCTGACGCCCTGGTGCATGAGGTCGAAAAAAACTTGAAGGAACACAAGGACAAACTCTCGGAGGATGACGTGAAAAAAGTTGAATCGGCCCTCGATGGCGCGAAAAAGGCGCTGTCGGAGGATGCCGCCGAACGGATCAAATCGACGATGGAAGAGCTTCAGCAAGCCGCGTTCAAGATCGGCGAGGCGATGTACAAGGCGGCCAGCGGTACTCCTCCTGGGGGCGACACCGGTCCTGCCGGAGCAGAATCCAAAGGGGACACATCCGGCGAGGCCCCCAAAAAAGACGAAAACGTTGTGGATGCCGAATTCGAAGAGACAAAATAAGTACGCAACTTTTTCCGCGGCCTGCCGATAACTGTTCCGATGATATCCCCTGCTCCCCTATTGCTTTTGGCCGCGTGCACCGGCCCCAAAGAAGTCCCCGATTACACGGTGTCTGATGGCCAAATTCACCATAACGGCGTAGAAATTCAACTTCATGGGGTCAACTGGTTCGGTTTTGAAGGTTCGGAACATGTCGTCCACGGCCTCTGGACGCGAACGATCGATGATATGATCGCCCAGATGAAGGGCCTCGGTTTTAACGCGGTTCGCCTCCCCTTCTGCCCCGAAACATTGGATGGAGTCACTCCCGGTGCCGTCGATTACTCGATCAACCCGAACCTCGAAGGATTGGACAGCCTGGATCTCCTCGATTTGACGGTACAAAAACTGAATGACCGGGAGATGTACATGCTTCTGGACCACCATAGCCCGGATTGCGAAGAGATTTCTGAATTATGGTACACCGGCGCTTATTCCGAGGAAGACTGGATCAATGACCTGACTTTCGTGGCGAACAGATACGGAGGACTTGGATATTTTCTCGGTATCGATCTGAAAAACGAGCCCCACGGGGCGGCCACCTGGGGAACAGGCGATGAATCCACCGACTGGAATTCCGCTGTCGAAAGGGCCTCCGAAGCGGTCCTCTCGGCAAATCCGGGTATTCTCGTTTTTGCCGAAGGGATTCAGGAAAATCCGGAATGTTCGAGCACGGATAACGCCCACTGGTGGGGAGGAAACCTGGAACCGCAGGCATGCAACCCCCTCGCCATTCCTTCAAACAAGCTTGTCCTCTCTCCCCACGTCTATGGGCCCGACGTCTACGACATGTCCTACTTTGATGAGGCAAACTTTCCTGAAAACATGGATGCTATCTGGAATACCCAATTCGGATTTGCCGCAGACAACGGTTATGTGGTGGCACCGGGAGAATTCGGGGGAATGTACGGCGAGGGCAATCCCCTCGATGTGACGTGGCAAAATACCCTCGTCGATTATTTTATGGAGAAGGGAATCTGCAACTTCTTCTACTGGTCGTGGAACCCCAATTCGGGCGATACCGGCGGAATTCTTGATGACGACTGGACGACAGTGGAAGAAGGAAAGTATGAAAACCTCAAAAGACTGATGGATGCGTGTAACGCCGATTAAACCAACGATTGGCCGTCAATTCCTTCCGGAATTTCTTTTCCCAACAATTTTAAAATAGTCGGAAAAACATCCACCGACCGAAAACAACGTTTCTTCAACGGATAATTCATCAAAAAAGGAATCCGCATGTGTTCGGGGCAAATGGCGCCATGCGATGCCTTGTGTTCGGGATGCTCGTAGCGTTCGCGCAGGTCGTAGCCGGTTGTAGCCGAAATAACAACATCGCCGGATCGGCGCGAGGAGAATAACTGGGTCAATTGACCAAACACGTCGGGATAATGAGAATTCCAGGTCTTTTCAACCGATTCGTCAACTCCCATGATCTTCTTTTTCTCTGTCTCGTTGAAAATTCCCAAAGGTTCATCCCGTTCCCATCGATAATCCACCATTCCGTCTGTCAGGCGAAACAGCCCATGCCCCCCGGCGGTCAGCAAATGAATCGATCCATCGGCCCCCTGACAGGCAACAAGCGAAACTGCTTTCTGATGCCTTAATTCATCCAGCAGGATTCCGGTGTGGGAGAGTTCCTCAAAGGTGGTTCGGTCAGCCCATCCCCGCTCATTTTTAAAATAGAGATGCGCCATGCCGTTGCCCGACACCATGGACGCCGCCCTGAAATTGCGCTTGAAAATTTGAGTATAGTAAAAAGCCCTGATTCCTTTTGAGTCGAGCCATGGGCCGACATCGAAATGGGCTTTCGTGTCGGAGAGCCCATGGTCGCTGACAATGACCATCAACGTTTCATCCAGCTCCCCCTCTTTTTTAAGTTTTTCGGCAATCCGGCCGATCTGGCCGTCGACCTCCCGGTAGGCCTGAAGCGTCCGGGGATGAAAAGGACTGGAACGGTGTGAGTATTCATCCACCGCCGGAAAAACAACGAAGGTAAAATCGGGGTTTCTTTCAAGGCCGGCAATCAGCTTGTCGGCGGCCGATTGATCGACAAAGGCCCACCGGTCGGTCAAGTGGGCATAATAAAAATACCAGATGCGGGAAAATTTTGTGAGGTTCTTTCCCCGCGCGCTCCCCCGGTTGACCATGCTCATGATGGAAAGCGGGTGGTCAAAAATCTCGAAGGCGGTTTTGACATCCTTGCGAATATCATGATTCAACAGAAAAGTCTCGAGTCCCACATAACTCCGAAAGCTCCTCAAAGACCATCCGTGCCGCGCATAATGGGGCTTGTCGAACCAGCGAATGCCGGGGACATTGCAGGTGCCGGGGTAACAACCGGTCAGAAACGGCAGGTAGGCCGGGCCCGTTGTGGATGGAAAGGAGGTAAGAATGGTCTGATTCGTCCCCTCTTCGGCAAAATAACGGGCAATATTGGGGAGATTCCCCCTGTTTAATTCCTCATTGAGAACATCCGGGCGGGCGCCATCAACAAGAAAGATGATACAGCGTTTAAAGGACGCCGTCATCTCAATCCATTTCCTTTAATTTGTTCTCCATCCTCTTGACCAGTTCGGGATAGCCGCTTTTTTTGATGATGGCATCAAACTGGAACTTGTAATTTTCAACCAGCGAGGCGTCATCCACAATCACGTCAAAAATATTCCATCCCCTCGGGCCCAGAATCAGTTTGTAATTCAGGTCAAGGTCGATTTTTTTGGAGGGAATAGTAATTTTTGTCGTCACCAGGGATTTTTTCTTTTCGGCATCGAGGAACTTTTCCTGCTTATAGACGATTCGATAGGCCTTTTCGGCCCCCTTTACCTGCTCCTTTGAAAAAATGGCCTTTTTTTCGAGAAGACTGGTCATCAAATCGGTAAAATAGCGCTGGTCTTTGTCGGTAATTTCGTTCCAGTGAAGGTCCAGGGCCAGTTTGCAGAGCTCATACAAATCGAAGGTGCCGCGGATAATATCCTGTTTGAGCTTGCGGTTCGCCTCGACTTCGGCCTGGGTGAGATTCGAACCCGTTTTGTATGATTCGATTTTCAAATCGAGATCCTTGATCGATTCCATGGGACCGATGGTGCTGGATGAAGGAAGGGGTTCGGGAAGGGCCTCGGGTGCGGGGGGCACAATCGCCGGCGCCACGGTCTCTTTCTTTTCCTCCCCTTTATTTGAAGGACAGGCGGTCAAACAAGCAGACACCGCCACCACAACGATCAAACGAATAAAACTCATTGGATCTCCTTTCCGGCCATCCCGGACAACTTACCGGTTTTTTTCTTTAATTCAAAAACGGCGACATTGTAGTTATAAATGGATTCGTACTGCCGCCCCTGAAAAACGAGATATGACTGCAGGGCGTCAAGATAATCTTTCCGCTCGCCCAAACCGATATCCAGATTGCTTTTGGTCAAAAACACCATCTGTCGCGCAACCTTTTTTTCTTCCTCCGCCTTGTTCATCAGACTATGGGCCTCCTTTATTTTAAGATAGGCCTCCTTAAGATCGATCTCCAAGCCGTGCACCGCGGCCCTCTTTTGATAAATCGTCTTCAAAAGATCCGCCTTCGCCTGCTTGATTTTGGCGTTGGTCTTGACATAGTCGAATTCCCCTTTAAGTTGCAAGCCAACGCCTGCCTTGGTGAAATTAAAAGGATTGGTAAAAGTCGACTCATCCTCATCCCCTGTCACCCCCGGCGCTCTTCCAATATCGAAAAAACCGCCCACTCCGAGATTCGGCGCCCGATCAAGCTTGGCCAGCTTCACCTGTTTTTCCTTCGCCTGAATCCCCTTGTCCAGCAACTGGTATTCGGGCCTCCGATCACGCGAATCATCAAGATAGGCCTCAAACGGCGAAAGATTGAACGAGACCGGGGTCAGCCCCCCCCCTTTGATATCCAGATCAACATCCATTTCCAAACCGCTCTGGATCTTGAGCGCCATCAGCCCCAACTCAATCTTTTTTTGCCCCTCTTCCACCTTTCTCTGCACCTCAAAAAGCGCCACCTTCATCTTAAGAATACCCAATTGATCGATAGCCCTTTCTTTTTGCAGTTCCTCTATTTTTCCTTCAATGGCATTCTGGGCCTCCTCGGCAAGATCGAGCAGTTCCCGCCCCAGAAGGATTCCCTGATACACCTGATAGATCTTGAAAATAACATCATCGGTTGTTTTTTGCTTTTGAAACCATGAGGCGTCGATTCCCAGTTGCGCCAGATTCTGCGCGGTGCTGATTTTTCCGAATGTGGTCAGGGCCGATCCGACCTCCAGTTTGAAACTGTTGAAAACCGAAATATCGCCGCCGAAAAAACTCGAAGCGGCATTGTCGACATCCTTGGGGACGGGGGCAATCCGGTGTTCGTACTTCACAACGGGAATTCCCCTCGGATGGGCCTCTTTCATTTTGTTGTTTGACAATTCGATATCGTAATCAGCCGCCCGGATCTGGTCGTTGTTTTTGAGCGCCAGCCGGACGCACTCATCGAAACTGAGACGATAACGGCCGGTTGCCGTGGCCGACAGTGGCAGAATCGCCAACAAGCAAAAAATTGTGGTCGCGACAAATTGGCCGCCGATATTTGAACTTTGTCTCAAGACAACCCCATTTGCTTTCGAATACGAAGCCTCAAGGCATTCAACTTGATAAAACCTTCCGCATCGGCCTGACGATAAACAGTCTCTTTTTCAAAAGTCGCCAATTCCGGATTATAAAGCGACTTAGGCGCCTTGCGTCCCACAATCGAGACATTCCCCTTGTAGAGTTTCAGCTTCACGGTTCCGGTAACATTTCCCTGCGACTCGTCAATCATGTGCTGAAGCATTTCCCTCTCGGGGGCAAACCAGAAGCCGTAATAAACAAGTTCGGCGTACCTTGGCACCAGAGAGTCCCTTAAATGAAGCACCTCACGGTCGAGCGTGATCGACTCAACCGCGCGATGTGCGGCATGAAGGATCGTGCCGCCGGGAGTTTCGTAGACGCCCCGGCTCTTCATGCCGACAAACCGGTTTTCAACAAGATCCACCCTTCCCACGCCGTTTGCTCCCCCCAAACGATTGAGCTCGGCCAATAGTTCAACCGGTTTCATTTTCTTTCCATTCAGGGCCACCGGATTTCCTTTTTCATAATCGATTTCCACCATTGTCGGGCTGGAAGGGGCTTTTTCGGGAGAAACTGAAAGGACAAACATGTCCTCCGGCGGAGCCGCCCAGGGATCTTCAAGGATTCCTCCCTCAAAACTGATGTGAAACAGGTTCCGATCGGAGCTGTAGGGCTTCTTGGGGGTCACCGGAACCGAAATGCCGTGCTTTTTGGCATAGTCGACAAGCGAGGCGCGGGAGTCGAGTTTCCATTCGCGCCATGGCGCAATGATCTTGATATCGGGCTTGAGGGCGTAATAGGTGAGCTCGAAGCGAACCTGATCGTTTCCCTTGCCGGTCGCTCCATGAGAGACCGCCCCCGCCTTCTCCCGTTCGGCAATTTCAATCTGTTTTTTTGCGATCAGGGGCCTGGCAATGGAGGTTCCCAACAGATACGATCCCTCATAAACGGCGTTGGCCCTCAGCATGGGAAACACAAAATCGCGGACAAACTCTTCGCGAAGATCCTCGATGAAAATTTTGGAAGCCCCCGTTTCGATCGCCTTCTTTTTTAAGGGGTCAAGTTCCTCTCCCTGTCCGATGTCCGCCGAAAAGCAGATGACTTCACAGCCGTAATTTTCCAGAAGCCATTTGACGATAACCGAGGTGTCCAACCCGCCCGAATAAGCCAGCACCACCTTGTTGATTTTTGACATTATCGTTTTCTCCCCATTAATTTTTCCAGAATAGCCATCTGCATCCATACCCGGTTTTCAGCCTGATCGAAAACAGCCGATTGCGGCCCATCCATGACCTCGTCGGTGATTTCCTCCCCCCGGTGAGCCGGGAGACAATGCAGGACAATCGCCTTGCGATCGGCCTGGGCCATCAACGATCGATTCACCTGATAAGGTTCAAAGAGCCGCCGCTTTTCATCCGAGACCTCCTGCCCCATCGAAAACCAGGTGTCGGTATTGACGACACCGCTCCCCTCAACCGCCTCGGCCGGATCCTCGGTGAGATGGATATTCTTAAAACCATCCGCCGCCGTTAGCAGGTTGGCATCGGGCCAATAGCCCTTTGGACAGGCCAGACTTAAAGGGAAACCCAAAAGCATTGCCGCATGAATCCAGCTGTTTGCCATGTTGTTTCCGTCGCCGACATAGGAAATCCGGCATTTTTTCAGGTTTGCCGCCCGGCGGCTCCCCTTCAACTCCACAATCGTCATGAGGTCGGTGAGAATTTGGACCGGGTGATGGAGATCGGTCAGGCCGTTGATCACCGGGATCGAGGCATTGGAGGCCATCTCCTCCAACCGTGCCTGTGCGTAAGTCCTCATCACGATCCCGTCCAAGTAACGGGACAGAACCTGTGCGGTATCGGCAATGGTCTCACCCCGCGCGATCTGGGTGGCCCCGCAATCGAGATAAATCGCCTGACCGCCCAGCCGCATCATGGCGACTTCGAAAGAAACCCTCGTCCGCGTGGAGGCCTTTTCGAAAATAAGTCCGAGGACCTTTCCCTTAAGAAGGGAGCCAAACTTTTTCCCTTTCTTAAAAGATAAGGCGCGACAAATGAGGGTTTCAATTTCCCCGACGCTTAAGTCCTTCAATGTAAGGATGTCTTTTTTCATATTCCTGCCAACACACGATCCAGAATTTTAACCGCCCGATCGACATGTCCTTTATTGATAATCAGCGGCGGCACAAACCGCAAAATTTTTCCCTGAATGGCATTTATCAACAAACCTTCCTGAAGACACTCCTTCACCACTTGAACTCCCGTCTCCCGGTTCAATTCGCAACCAATCATCAACCCCAAACCCCTCACCTCTGCAATGATAGAATGCTTTTTTTGCAGTTTCTTCAATTGGGCGATGAAATAGGCCCCCGTTTCCGCAACTTTTTTCAAAAACGACTCCCGCGCCACGATCGACAAAGTTTCCAGCGCCACCCGGCAGGCCAGAGGATTTCCGCCGAAAGTGGAGGCATGCATTCCCGGTTTGACCGAATCGGCAACTTTTTTTGATGCAAGGCAAGCCCCGATTGGAAAACCGGAACCGAGCGCTTTTGACACCGCCATCAGATCGGGCACCACCCCCGAATGCTGACCGGCGAACAATTTTCCGGTCCGCCCCACGCCCACTTGCACCTCGTCCAAGACAAGGAGACAATTCTTCTCGTCACAAATTTTTCTTAAACCCGGCAGATAATCCGCCGGAGGAATGTTCACCCCCCCTTCTCCCTGGATCGGCTCGATCAAAATCGCGCAGGTATCGGGGCCGACGGCGTTTGAGGCCGCTGTGAGGTCGCCGAAGGGAACCGCTTTGAATCCGGGTACCAGCGGCCCGAACCCATCCCGGTATTTTTTCTGCATCGTTGCCGACAAACTCCCCAGCGTCCGACCGTGAAACGAATTTTCGGCGACAATGATTTCGTAATGCTCTGCGCCGAAATTTTTGACGCCATGATACCGCGCAAACTTGATGCAAGCTTCAACGGCCTCGGTACCCGAGTTGCAAAAAAAGGCCTGATGCATTCCGGACAGCGTTACCAGTTTTTCGGCCAACTCCGCCTGTTCCTGAATGGTGAAAACGTTTGAACAATGAAGGAGGTGCCCTGCCTGGTCGGCCAACACTTTTTTGATTCGCGGAGGAGCATGCCCCAAATTATCAACCGCCAATCCCCCGAAAAAATCGAGATATTTCTTGCCGTCGGCAGACCATACCCAGACCCCTTCCCCATGGACCAGAGTGACGGGAGTCCGCGCGTAGGTCGGCAAAACATACCGGTCGAGAAGAGCGGTATTTTCGGCGTTGTTCCGATGGATTCTTTGTTTGAATTTATTCCTTCCTGACAAGCGTTCCCACCCCTTTGTCGGTGAATATCTCGAGCAAAAGCGCATGCTGAACCCGGCCGTCGATGATATGAACCGTGCCGACTCCGGCTTGAAGCGCCCGAAGGGCGCATTTGAGTTTCGGCACCATGCCGCCATGCGCCACGCCGGAGGCAATCAGATTCTCAATATCCTTTTCCGAAAGATTGGTCAAAAGCCGACCCTGGCCATCGCTCACCCCCTCAACGTCGGTCATTAAGATCAACTTTTCCGCATTGAGGGCGCCGGCAACCGACTCGGCCACATAGTCGGCGTTGATGTTGAGCGATTCGCCGTTATCGGCCACACCGACCGGAGCAATCACCGGAATGAAAAGACTATCCTCCAGTTTGGTGAGTACCTCGGGATTGATTTGCTTTACAACGCCGACCTGCCCCATGTCGATCAATTCGGAGGTGCGCCTTGTTTTTTTGACCTTTTGCGGATCCATTTTGACCGCCTGAATGAGCTGACCGTCTTTGCCCGAAAGGCCGATGGCGTGCCCCCCATTGTGGCTGATCCAACCGACAATGTCCTTGTTCACCTTTCCCACCAAAACCATTTCCACCACGTCCATCGTCTGGGAGTCGGTAATTCGGACCCCTTCATGAAACCTCGATTTGATCCCCATTTTCTCGAGCACTTCCTCAATTTGGGGCCCCCCGCCATGAACAATCACGGGGTGAAGACCGATCAGCTTGAAGAGAATGATGTCTCTTGTAAAACTCTTTTTCAAATCCTCGTCCGCCATGGCATGACCGCCATACTTCACCACAATCCGCTTTCCCCGGAATTTTTGGATATACGGGAGCGCCTCCATGAGGATTCTTGCTTTGTTGATTAAGTCTTCCATTACAAAATATACCTGCTCAAATCCTGATCCTTCACAATCGGATCGAGGCATTTGCGGACGTAATCCCCGTCGATCTTGAACGGTTTCCCCGATTTTTCCGGCGCCATGAACGAAATTTCGTCGAGCACTTTTTCCATAATGGTGTGCAGACGCCGGGCCCCGATGTTTTCCATCTGTTCGTTGACCTTGGCGGCGTAAGAGGCGATTTCCTCCAGGGCATCATCCGAAATTTTCAGATCGATCTTTTCCGTTTTCATCAAAGCGATATACTGTTTTGTCAGCGAATTGGTCGGCTCTTTCAAAATCCGCAAAAAATCGTCCTTGCCGAGCGATTTCAATTCCACCCGGATGGGAAAACGTCCCTGCAGTTCCGGGATGAGATCCGACGGCTTCGTCCCGTGAAACGCCCCCGCCGCGATAAACAGAATATGATCGGTCCGGACCATGCCGTATTTTGTGCTGACATTCGAACCCTCGACAATGGGGAGAATGTCGCGCTGAACTCCTTCCCGCGATACCTCCGGCCCATGCCCCCCCTTCTCGCGCGAGGCGATCTTGTCGATCTCATCGATAAAAACAATGCCGTTCTGCTCCACCCGGACGATCGCTTTTTTAACCACTTCGTCCATCTCGATCAGTTTTTGGGCTTCCTCCACTTTGAGCATTTCAAACGCCTCCGGAACCTTGACCCTCTTTCTTTTGCGTCCCCGCGGCATGAACTGTGAGAACATGTCTTTCAAGTTCCTGCTGATATCATCGAGGCTTCCCCCAGCCGAGATCACCTCGACCATCGGCATCCCTCCCCGGGAGCCGCCAAGATCGAACTCCACAAAACGGTTGTCCAGCTTTCCATCCCTGAGCATCTTTCGCATTTTTTCGCGCGTCTCGCCCGCTTCGGCATCGGCGCCCCCATTCGTCGGTTCTTCGATCATTGCGATTCCGGGCGCCTGCGGCATTGCCGGGGGACGAACCGTTTTTGGCTTTCGGGGAATCAGGAGATCCAAAAGCCGCTCTTCGGCAGAATCAAACGCCTTCACCTGGACTTTCGATTCCTCCTCCGTTTTCACCATGTTGACCGCAATGTCGGTTAGCTCCCGGATCATCGATTCAACGTCCTTCCCCACGTAACCAACCTCGGTGAATTTGGAGGCTTCAACCTTGATAAAGGGGGCTTCAGCCAGCTTTGAGAGACGCCGCGCGATTTCGGTTTTCCCCACTCCGGTGGGGCCGATCATGATGATGTTCTTCGGGGCGATTTCGTCCCGAAGATCATCCGGAACCTGCAACCTCCGCCATCGATTCCTCATGGCAATGGCCACCGCCCGTTTGGCCTCCCCCTGACCGATGATGTAGCGGTCCAGCTCGGAGACGATTTCGCGCGGGGTAAAGTTCTTGATTCCTTCACTCATTTAAACCAGCTCCTGCATCGTGATGTTGTCGTTTGTATAAACACAAATTTCCGAAGCGATTTTCATCGCCTGCTGAACGATTTCCTTCGCGGAAAGTTTTGTGTTACGCGCCAGCGCCCGCGCCGCGGCCAGCGCATAAGCCCCACCGGAGCCGATGGCGGCAATACCGTCGTCCGGTTCGATAACATCGCCGTTACCGGACAAGGTAAACAGATGCTCCTTGTCGGCCACGACAAGCAAGGCCTCGAGGCGGCGCAAAATACGATCGGTCCGCCAGTCTTTGGCCAGTTCCACCGCCGCCCGCGTAATGTTGCCGGAACATTCCGAGAGCTTTGTCTCGAACTTCTCAAACAGGGTAAAGGCATCGGCCGCCGAACCGGCAAAACCGGCGACAATCTTTCCCTCCTGCATTGTGCGCACCTTGGTTGCCCGCGCTTTAAGAATGGTCTGGCCGACGCTTACCTGCCCGTCCCCCGCGATGGCCACCTTGCCATCCTTGTTGACTGCGATAATCGTTGTTGAATGAATCATAATTTTTTCGTACGGGCGCACGGCCACGAAGTGGTCCCTCGTTGGGGCCGTGCGCCCCTACGCCTTAGGGTGGGCTTTATCATACACTTTCATCAATTGGTCAAGATTCACATGCGTATATTTCTGCGTCGTCGACAGGCTGGCATGCCCCAGCAATTCCTGAATCGAACGGAGATCGGCGCCGGCGTTCAATAGGTGCGTCGCAAAGGTGTGACGCAGAACATGCGGTGAAACCGCCTTGTCGATCCCGCATTTGCGGTTGGCCTGGTCGACCATCCGCTGGACACTCCGCACGGTGAGTCTTATTCCCCGCCGGTTTAAAAAGAGGGCATTTGTCGGTTTATCGGCCTTGATCACCGACGTACGCAATTCGAGATAATGCTGAATTCTCTCCACCGCCTTTTTTCCCACCGGAACAATCCTCTCCTTTTCCCCTTTGCCCAGAACCCGGACCAGACGATTTTCAAGGTCGATCTGGTCCAGATCGACCCCCACCAGTTCGGAAACACGCAGGCCGCAGGAATAAAGAAGCTCCAAAATCGCCTTGTCGCGCCGTCCGGCGAAGTCGTCCTCGGAGGGAAGATCGAGCATGGCGATAACCTCGTCCACATTCAAAAAGCGCGGCAGGCGTTTGGGAATTTTCGGTGAATGGATCGCCTTGGCCGGGTTTTGGTTGATTTTCCCGTTTTTAAGCCAGTACTGAAAAAAACTCCGGAGCGAGGAAAGTTTGCGGGCCACGCTGGCGGGAGAGTTTTTCTGGAAAAGGATCGACAGATAACTCCGGATGACCAGCGGATTAACCCGACCGATGGCAATTCCCCCCTCTTCGATCATGTCGGGCTGATAATTTTTAAGGTAGGTGTGAAATTCCGCCAGATCGTGGACATAGTTTTTCACTGTATGCCGGGAGGCATTTTTTTCGTGCACCAAAGCGGTCTCAAAGGCGGTAATGAGAGGGTCCATAAAATTCGGGCCTGCTTTGCTTAACTTATTGGAAAAATTAACTATTTATCGTCCAAACAGCGGGATAAATCAATGGGAAAATGACGTATAATGTTAATGGCGGGCGTCTTTTCTGAGGGAGGCGATTTTTTGATCAAGTGTCGGCAGTTTTTTTTGCCGGTGGGCCTTTTTTGCCCCTAAAAATGCTCGTTCGAGGTTAAAATGTTTGACCAGGATAAAATCTTCCAGAGATTCCTCATCGACAGACACCAGAAGCGCCAACGGGCTTCCATGGCGGGTAATAACGACATCCCTTCCCTGATGGCTCTGTTCGAGTATCTTGGATGTCTGATTTTTCAACTGGCGAATGGTTGCAAATTGCATGATCGTCTCCCGGGATAAAAGGATGACAGGCTGTTTTGTGGCTTTGTGGCTTGTTGCGGCCCACAATCAATAATAATAAACTTTAATTCCGCGAAGCTGAGTCCCGTTGTACAGAACTATTTTCACATAATAGGCATAACTCGATGATGTTTTACTCCCATAACTCAAAGTCAGATACTGGATTGAAGAAGAGGTTGACGTATCTGAAGCAGAATCCAGCGCCGAATAACTCGAGGAAGAAAGGGTGGATCTCTCAAGAGTGGCCGACATAGATTGAGAACCGCTGTTATCGTAATAATAAACGTTAACACTACTGAGCGTCTTTCCTGCCTCAATTGGAATGGCAAAATACAGGAGACAACCGCTTCCCCCATCACTAATTGTCCCCCCACTATAGGGAACACAATGATCCCAGGTATATTGTGATGCACCTGCAGCGGCTGGAATGGTCAAATAACTCGCATGGGCATAACTTCCAAAGGCAATTGTGGTAAACAGGCACAGTAAAAACATGAATGCATTTTTCATCGGTATCTCCTTGTTTTTGTAGGTTGCTATTCTTCAGTGGCTGTCAATTCTTCATCGGAACACGGGGCGCATTCACCCTCGGCAATAGTGCCGCAGTCGCAGGCTTCTTCTTCCGGGTCGCCGTTTGCTACCGCTATTTTCTTTTTGATACCCCCGATTGAATCATCGTCGTCGAATGTTTCTTCTTCCGCTTCGTCATCAACCTCTTCCGCAATTTCGTCATTTGCTTTTCTTTCAACTTTTTCTTCGGCTTTTACCTCCTCCTTCGAATCGGACACTGTCTCTTCCGATTTGACCGATACCTCATTTTCCTGTCTCGCCGTTTTGTTGGACGATTCAATCGCATGGCTGACGATTTCGATGATTCTGACTTTTTTTGCCTCCGGGGATGGGACTTCGCCAATGGCCCCTTTTGAAATTTCGCGGAGCGCCGGATCAGCGGCTCTGCCGCCCCAAGGACCATGAGCTCTGCGAATGGCCGGTTGCGCATCGGAAACGGCAACCTGCGTCACTGGTTCCTCGCCAAAGGCGGAAGAAAACGGAATTGAAACCAAGGTTACAAACAAAAGAAGGCTTTGAAATGCTTTCCCCATACGATTGATCTAGTGATCTAGATAAATTCCAAATCGGTGTCAAAGGGAATCGGTTACAAAGATCCCGAATCTTCCTCCACCAGAGTCAATTCAATCACGGCAAGGATCAAAGCACCTTCGATTCCCGAATCCAGCCCCTGGACAATGGAGTTTTGTTCATCCGACACAATAGCGGTGGCAATCAACTTGAGATCAACGTCACTCTCGGTAATATCCACTCCCAGCTCCCCAATACCCGACCATTCTCCAAAGCCGTCTGGACAACCATTGCTAGTGGGATTACTGACCGTGCCGTTGGTTATCGCCAAGGGGTCAACATTGAGCCCTGCACTTTCGTCAAAAACAATGAGTGGAATACCCGAATCCTCGTCGTCTGTTGAACAGGAAAACAGACCCGAGGAATCCGGACAGATAGCTTGGGTGCCGGATTCAAGCTCAATGGGAATTTCATCAATGCCCCCGGGAAGTTCAATAACGGCCGGCAAATTAAAAAGTGGAATCGACGGTGGGAGTGAGTCATCCCCTGCATCAATAACAACATAACCCGGTTTTTTTTCCGCTGTATAAAAATAAAACAGGTCGGCATCTCCCAAGGTAATGGTTGAAATGGCGTAGGTATCAGCGGGCGTGGTTCCAAGATCATCGGGCAAAGTCTCGTTTGACTTAAATTCTGCCGGAGCCAGATCAACGGCTTGACCGTCACAAACATAGAGATCGAAATCAGGAAACCCGTCTCCGTTATGGTCAACCGCCTGATAAACATACTGATAATCCGGCGCCACCTTGCAATCATCACACACCCCCCTCACCCATCCGTTCAGTTCAATTCTTACCGTCCCCAGTTTCGGTTTGTCGTAGACAATCAGAAGATAGGCGGTAAACGGTTTGTCCACATCTTCCTGCGCCACCTTGGCCTTGTAACTCATCGTGATTAAAAAAGATGAATCGGAGCCGGAGACGGTGCCCGATGTGGAACTTTTTGAGGGGGTAAAGGTCAAGTCTTCAAAAATCTGCGAGGAAGAGTTGGTTTCGTTGTCGGTGACCTTTCCATTCACCGTCACCTGATCGATCTTGAAATATTTCCAATCGGCGCTCTGATCCAGCCCCATCCAGGCAATGTGGCTGTCGGGATCGGCCTCAAGCGCAATTGTTTTTGTCGCCGACCCGTAAAGTTCCGCAATAAAAGGAGAGGCAACCAGCTTTTTGGTAAACTGGCTGTCACCACTACAGGGGGATAAAAGAAAAAGGAGTTTGAAAAAAACGAGTAATTTCAAAAACTTGTAAAATCCGCCCTGTTTTGACATCATATTCGTCCCTCGTAATCTAGTTATCGGCAGAATCACAAAAATGTTGCGTGAAATCTTTGGGCGATTTGGCTCTACTCCATCTCACATATCACTTCAAGCCGCGGTGCGTTATTTTAAAAATTGATTTCTTCGGATAACCTGCTATTTTTCGCCGTATGCCAAACTACGACCTTACCCCCGAACAAGACATGCTCCGCAAAACGATCCGCGATTTTGCGGAAAAGGAAATCAAACCGGTCCGCCAACAACTCGATGAAAAAGAAGAATTCTCCACTGATCTGACTCATCAAATGGGGGAACTCGGTCTTTTTGGAATGACGGTTTCTCCCGACTACGGCGGTCAGGGAATGGACACTCTCTCCTACGTTATTTGCGTGGAAGAACTGGCCCGGGTCGATGCCTGTCAGGCGGCGACCGTGGCGGCGGAAAATTCACTGGGCATCGGCCCGATCTATAACTACGGCAATGAGGAGCAAAAAAGAAAATATCTCCCCGATCTTTGTTCCGGAAAATCGCTCTGGGGATTCGGGCTCACCGAGGCGGATGCCGGGTCCGATGCCGGAAATTCCAAAACACGGGCGGAACTCAAAAACGGCAAATGGGTCATCAACGGTTCCAAGATTTTCATCACCAACTCGGCAACCAAAATCACCGCCGGCGTCACGGTGCAGGCGATCACCGGGGAAAAGGGGGACGGGAAAAAGGCAATCAGTTGCATCATCGTTGAACAGGGAACCCCCGGCTTTACCGCCAAGGAAATGCACAAAAAAATGACCTGGCGTTCCTCAAATACGGGAGAATTATATTTCGACAACGTGACGGTCCCGGAATCGAATCTCCTCGGCAAACGGGGCGGCGGATTCCAGCAAATGCTGGCCACCCTCGATTCCGGGCGGCTTGGCATCGGCGCGATGGGATTGGGAGGCGCCCAGGGGGCTTTTGAGGCGGCGCTGGAATATTCCAAACAACGCAAAGCCTTCGGCCAGCCCATTTCCAAATTTCAGGTCAATGCCTTCAAACTGGCCGACTGCGCCATGGAGATCGAGGCGGCCCGCAATCTTCTCTACAAGGCCTGCTGGCTCAAAGATCAGGAACGCCCTTTCGGAAAAGAAGCCGCCATGGCGAAACTTTACTGCTCGGAGGTTTTTCACCGTGTGGCCAACCACTCTGTTCAGCTCCACGGCGGCTATGGCCTGATGGAGGAATACCCGGCGGCCAAATTCTACCGGGATCAAAAGTTGCTCGAGATCGGTGAAGGGACTTCCGAAATTCAGCGGATTGTGATATCAAGATATCTAGGGCTTTGATTTATGAAATTTGATTTTGACAGTCTGCTTCAGCCTTCTACCAAAGAAATCCAAAATGCTTATAGAAAAGCTCGAACGATTATCGAGCAACTCGATCGCCATAAGCTAAAATGGACAGCAAGGACGCTTTTATTACTAAAAATTGAACCTCAAGAGCGACTCAGACTAGGCATGATTAGAGGAAGATCCCGAAAAACATTTGTAAAAGAGAAGCACCAGTTAGGGCCTCTCGAAGCGGCGCTCTTAGTTCTACAAAAAACACAGGAAAAAAAGTAATACTCAGGTATCCCCAAGAAGTAGACAAAAAAAGCCCCGAAGGGGCTTGGATTCTCTAGCCGGGGGTGAAAACCCCCGGAATGGAAATGAAACAACATCAATAGCCCTGAAAGGGCGGCGTTATTGACCTTGCCCTTTCAGGGCAAAAATCATTTTGTTTGACATTGTCCCGGGGGTTGCCACCCCCGGCTAAAAGAACCACACCCCTCTGGGGTGAAT
>JACQOY010000240.1 GCA_016207765.1 Deltaproteobacteria bacterium
CTTATAATGGGGGTGCCCATGTCACCCGCAACCTCTCGTCACAATCGAAAACAGATCATCCTCGTTACGTTGTCCACCTTTCTACTGGCGCTGGGCGTGGGATGGATCGACCATGCCAGCGGACCCGAAATCAGCTTTTCCATTTTTTACCTCATCCCCATCGCGTTCGCCGCATGGTTTGCCCATCGCTCCATCGCCCTTGTTCTCGCCCTCTTTTGCGCCATTATCTGGTTTACCGCGGATAAGATGTCGGGGCAGGCTTATTCTCACCCCGCCATCGCCCATTGGAATGCGATAATGAGGCTGGGATATTTTGTCCTGGGGGCCTACGTCGTCAGTTACATCCACGACAGGACAAGACGGGCGCTCTGGGAAAGCGAGCAACGCTTCCAGCTTCTGATCGAAAGCATCACCGATTACGCCATCATCATGCTGAACCCGAAAGGAAATATCGTCAGTTGGAACACGGGGGCCAAGCGCATCCTGGGATACGAAAAAGGGGAAATCCTTGAAAAACATGTCTCCCGGTTTATTCCGGAGAATGAGGACACTGTGGGCAAGGCGCGTCGCGAGATGGAGGAGGCGCTAAAAACGGGGCGGTTTGAGGATGAGTCGTGGCGAGTCCGGAAGGGGGGAGGGCTTTTTTGGGCCAATGTCATCGTGTCGCCCATTCATGACGAGAAAGATGGTTTGATCGGATTTGCAAAAATTATCAGAGATTTGACCGAGCGAAAAAAAGTCCAGATGGAACTGGAAAAATCCCGTGAAGAACTTCGGCGGCTGACCAACCACCTGGAAACGGCCCGCGAAGAAGAGCGGACGCGGATTGCCCGCGAAATCCACGACGAACTGGGGCAGGACTTGACCGGCCTTAAAATGGACCTCTCGTGGCTCACCAAAAAAATTCCCGAGATTCCGGGAAAGGGCCCGGATGCCGTCTTGCAAAAAATCGGGGTTATGGACGGTCTGATCGACCAGACCATCGACCACATCCGCAAAATTGTCACGGAGCTCCGCCCCGGCATCCTCGACCACTTGGGACTTCCGGCGGCCATCGAATGGCAGGCCCAGGAGTTTGAAGCCCGCACGCAAATCCACTGCCTTGTCGACCTTCGCGCAAAAATCGTCTCACTCGCCGCCGATCGGGTAACGGGGATTTTCCGGATCTTTCAGGAAATTCTGGTCAATGTGACCCGCCATGCAAAGGCCACCGAGGTTTCGGTACGGTTGGATCGCGCCGATGAGCATTTGATTCTCGAGGTGACGGACAACGGAAGGGGAATCCACCGCGAGGCGATCAACGATTCCCGGTCTCTGGGCTTAATCGGCATGCGCGAACGCGCCCTTCTTTTGGGAGGCCGACTCGATATCGGAGGGAGTGAAAGCCGGGGGACAACCGTCCGGCTTGAAGTCCCGTTTAAAGAGGAGCATGCCGCATGAAGGTTCTCATTGTCGATGACCATGCCGTTGTCCGAGAGGGGTTAAAGCAAATCCTTGCCGACGATCCCGAAATCGGCACCGTGGGAGAGGCCGGAGACGCCCGGCAGATGAAGGACAATATCCGGAATGAAAAATGGGATGTCGTGGTGCTTGATATCACCCTCCCCGGCCAGAGCGGTCTGGAGGCCCTCAAGGACTTAAAGCAGGCGCATCCCGAACTTCCGGTTCTTGTCTTGAGCATGCACCCGGAAAACCAGTTCGCCGTCCGGGTCCTTAAAGCGGGAGCCGACGGATATATCAACAAGGAAACGGCGCCTAAAGAGCTCCTTGCCGCCGTCAAAAAAGTTTTCGGAGGGGGAAAGTATGTCAGCCCGAGAATGGCCGAAAATCTGATTGGCGAGGTGCAGGGCAATGTGGCTACGGTTCCGCATCAGAAGCTCTCGGACCGCGAATACGAGGTTTTGCGGCTGATCGCCTCGGGTAAAAAGCCGGGTGAAATCGCCGCTGACCTTTCCTTGAGCGTCAAAACGGTCAGCACCTACCGGGAACGGATTCTGCAAAAAATGGGGCTCAAAACCAACGCCGAATTGACCCGTTACGCCCTCGAAAACCACCTGATCGAATAGCCCCCTGTTTGTAGGAAATCTTCCGACACGAAAAAAGGGGCTTTGCCGATGTTTTTTGGGCCTCGGGAAGGCTACAATGAAAGGGTGAACAACGGAAAAAAAATCAGCGTCTTTATTGCGGACGATTCTCCCCTGATACGGGAGAGACTCCGCTCTCTGCTGACGGAAATTCCCGAGGCGGAAGTCATCGGCGAGGCGGGCAACGGCGTGGAGGCCCTTGTTTCCATCCACCGGATAAAACCTGATGTGGTGATTCTCGACATTCAAATGCCCGGCGACTCTGGAATCGATATTGTCAGGCACTTGCGGAAAAGCGGGGTCAAACCGGTGAGCATTATCCTGACCAATTATTCCTACCGGCATAATACCCGGGCCAGCTTTGAGGTCGGAGCCAACTACTTTCTCGATAAATCAAGGGATTTTGAAAAAATAAAACCGATCATCGGGATGTTAGCCGTGTGCGGGGAGGGGAAACATGCATCATCGCCTCCCGAAACCTGAGAACATAACGGTTTTTCTGGCCGATGATTCGCCGATTCTTCGCACCCGTCTGCGCGAGTTGATCGCCGATGTGGCTAATGTAGAGGTCGTGGGGGAGGCCGACAACGCGCAAGATGCCGAACGGTTCATTCGGGAAATCCGCCCTGACGTCGTGATTGTGGACATCCGGATGCCGGGCGGCGACGGAATCGGGCTGATGGAGCGCATCCGCCGCCAAAATGTGCAATCGCTGGGAATTATCCTCACCAACTACCCTTTCAGCCAGATGCGGAAAAAAAGCTTCGCCGCCGGCGCCGATTTCTTTTTTGACAAGTCAACCGAGTTCGACAGAGTGGCAAAAACCCTCAACCTCCTCGTCAAGGTACGCGGGGAAAAGTTTCCCTGCGTCCTTGACGACCTGTTTTGGGAAGTTGCCTGATCCCATTCCTTCTCCTCTTAAAACACAGCTTGGCGTGTCGGAAAATGCACCACACAATAATCAGTAATCATCCGCTATTTTGTTAGTCGGGAAACGGATATCATTTTATCCATGATAAACCGAAGCACCGCCAAGAAAATACTGATGAAGAAAGTTCCGGCCGCTCTGATCGCAATGGCCGTGTTGGTTTTTTCGCAGGGTTGCGGCTCCGATCCCGGGGAAACTTCAGCCTTTGACGACAACCCGCCCGATGATCCCACTCAACCCGTTTGGCCCGGCCTTCCCCCCTTCGGGCCCAATGCGCCGTCGATGCAGTCCGGGGCCGTAACATTCTCTTCGGAGGATTATCGCGGCACCGGCTTCATCGGTTCCATGGCGATGCCGGTCATGAAGGATGAAGAACTGGACCAGCTCGGATCGTCCTTCAGGTTTCTGGATCAACAAACGAAGAAGGGGCCATGAAAAAACTCTTTTTTCTTGTTGCGGTTTCTATCCTGCCGTTTTCGATCGGCGCCTTGGCCTCGCCGCAGGAGATGATGATGCAGGGGTTTCTTGTCGATCGCCGGGGCATGCCGGTTGAAGGGAGCCTGCAGATCACCTTTCGCCTTTATGAATCGGAGGATGACCGGCTTGTCGATGCGCTGTGGGAAGAATCGCAGACGGTGGAGATCGAATCGGGCGTTTATACTGCGGAGCTGGGTGCCGGGGAGCCGTTGACCCCGGAACTTTTCAGCCTCGATTCGCTTTATTTGGGCATCCAGATCGATGGAAACAGCGAGATGACCCCGCGCCTTCCGTTTGTCGCAGTCCCTTGGGCCTTTGAGGCGAATGTCGCGTTGCAGGCCGAATCGCTCGCGGACGGCGCCTCGCTGAACAACCTTCTTATCAGCGGTTATGGAGAGGTGATTAACGAAAACGGGGAGTGGGTGGGGCCTCCGATAGATGGATCTGCCGAACCTGGACCGGCGGGGTCTCAAGGCCCGAAGGGAGACAAAGGCGACATCGGTCTTCAAGGACCCATCGGGTCAAAAGGAGAGAAAGGAGATGCTGGCCTCCAAGGAGTCATTGGTCCAAGGGGAGACAAAGGGGATAAGGGGGAGAAAGGCGATCTGGGAATCCAGGGACTCGTGGGCCCGAAGGGGGATAAGGGAGAAAAAGGAGATTTGGGGGGTGTCGGTCCTGAAGGCCCCTCGGGTCCGAAGGGAGACAAAGGTGACATCGGTCTTCAAGGACCCATCGGGTCAAAGGGGGACAAAGGAGAAAAGGGAGATGCGGGCGATGTAGGACCCCAAGGTTCAGCTGGTCCCAAGGGAGACAAAGCAGAAAAAGGGGACAAGGGAGAACAGGGTGAAACCGGACCAGATGGGCCAAAAGGAGATAAGGGGGATGAAGGAGATATCGGACCACAGGGACTTAAAGGCGATAAGGGTAACCCGGGTGATGCCGGACCGGAAGGCACCCAAGGTCTTGAGGGTCCGAAGGGAGACAAAGGGGATACCGGCGATGTCGGTCCCACCGGGCTAAAGGGAAATAAGGGAGATGTCGGTGATACGGGACCACAAGGACCTAAAGGAGATACCGGTTCCACAGGTCCTCAAGGTACCCAAGGTCTCCAAGGAACGCAGGGTGAAGTTGGCGCTCAAGGTCCTCAAGGGGAACAGGGCCCGAAAGGAGATCCGGGAAATAGCGGTTCCATATTGGTTACGGGGGCAACCGTTAATTCTGTAACCAGCACCAACGTTGGAACTCAAGTAACAGGCACGGCAAGCTGTGCCTCGGGAAAGGTCCTTTTGGGAGGGGGCGCGGAAGTAACAACAACAGAAACCGGCGCCAACAAAAAACGGGCTGTTTTGGTGTCATCCTATCCCAGCAGTACAACCACCTGGACAGCGGTCGGGATGGTTTCAGATTCCAATCTCGGCGGCGGCAAAATATTATCCGTCACGGCCTACGCATTGTGTAGCCTCTAAAAAACCCTGATGGGCGGTTCAAACAACCGATTTGACATTTGCGCTTTGATATTTGACATTGTCGCATGACCACCCACTGGTTTTTCTGGCTCTTTTTGGCCTTCTTTATCCTCCACGAATTGTGGGAAAACGGGCTTGTCCTTTTAAACATCGCGCACACCAAAAAGCATGCCGGGGAAATTCCCTCTTTCTACCGGGACAAAATCGAACCGGATCGGTATGCCAAAAGCATTGCCTACACCATCGACAAGGCCCGAATCGGACTGGTTGTCTCTTTCATCGCCATTCCCATCCTTTGGGCCGCAATTTTTTCCGGATTTTTTGACTCCCTCGACCTCCGGCTCTCCTCTTTAATTCCGGCCGGCTCGCTTACCCGATCGACGGCCTACTGCGCCGTCGTCGGTCTGATCGGGATAATCCTGAAAATTCCCGTCTCGCTCTACTCAAATTTTGTTCTGGAGGCCAAATACGGTTTCAACAAAATGACGGCCAAAACCTTTGCGGCCGATTTTTTCAAAGAACTTTTCTTGAGCGCCCTTCTGGGCATTCCCCTGCTCTATCTCATCTTTTGGCTCTACGCACAGACCGGCCCCGTGTGGTGGCTATGGGCCTTCGGGGCTCTTTTTGGATTCCAGTTTTTCGTCGCGGCGGTCTATCCCGTCTGGCTGGCGCCGCTCTTCAACAAATTCACCCCGCTGGCCGAGGGGGAATTGAAGGCATCGATCCTCGCCCTGGCGAAGAATATCCGCTTCAAGCTCTCCGGAATTTTCACCATCGACGGCTCCAAAAGGTCGGGCCATTCGAACGCCTATTTTGCGGGAATGGGGCGAATGAGGCGGATCGTCCTCTTCGACACGCTCACAGAGCAGATGACCAACCGGGAAATCCTCTCGGTTCTGGCCCATGAGATGGGACACAACATCAAAAAGCATGTGGTCAAATATCTCATCTATTCGTTTTTTTACGCCCTGGCGGGGTTTGCGGTTCTGGGGCGGGTCATTGACTGGGAGCCATTGTTTTCGGCATTCAGGGCCGGTCCACCGGCTCCGCACAAAGCGCTGGTTCTTTTCGGATTGTTTGCCGGCTATTTCACCTTCTGGCTGACACCGCTCTGGAATGCCATTTCCCGCCGCCACGAATACGAGGCCGACCGCTTTTCGGTGGAGACAACCAAAGACAAAGAAGGGATGACTCAGGCCCTTTTGAAACTTTCAAAGGAAAACCTGTCCAATTTGACTCCGCACCCGCTCTACAGTTTCTGCCATTACTCGCATCCAACCACGCTTGAGCGGATTCAGGCAATCAATCGGGACTATTGAAGATCCGGCTCGGTCGTCGTAGGAGACGGCGCAACCGGAACGACCGATGGGTCGGGTTGAGCAGAGGGGGCCTGGGAAGAGGGTAACGGCGGCGTTGTGGATGTTGTGGGGGTCGGGAGACGCCCCGCTTCGACGGAAATGTTGCTGGAGGTCGTGGTGGCCGGCGCGCTCGAATCATTCGGTGTTACCTGAGGAACATCCTCAGGCGCGGGGAGCGCCGGGGCCGGAGCGGGATCCGGATTCGACGGAGCCGATGAAGATGAAGAGGTTGCGTTCGATGCCGGCGGTGTTACCGGAGAGGGAGAAGGAATTGAAGGTTCCGGAGTCGTGGGGATCTCCGTCGGCGCCGTGACAGGAGCGACAGGGGCCTTCTGCGCCGGCTCGGGAGAAGAAACCGGAGGCGACGAAGGAACTGTTGGAGCAATCGGCGCCGGAGGCGGCTCCGATGCGGGTATTGTCTCAGGAGTGGTCGATACGGGGGAAGAAACACAGGTGAGAGTTCCCTCCGTTGTTGCAAAAGCCGCCGCAGGATCTTTGGCCGCATATTCCAGCGAATAACCGGTAATTCCCCCTTTGGCGGCAATATCCAGGCGATAATCACCCCCGACAAAAGTGCCGACATCCCTCGTCAAATCCGAACCGGTCAGGGTGCGTTTGATCGTCAGCTTGCCGTATCGAAAATCTTTGGAGAGATTGAGGGTGACAATATTGCCGAACTCGCCGCCGGTTTCACAACGGGTCTCAAGAACTGGTTCGGCCCCCTTCAAAACAGGAGAAAAAAGGAGTAAAATAAGACAAAATAGAAGAAGTTTCATGATGTTGAGCCTCTACGACGAAAAGTGAGGCATGTCAAAGCCCGAAAAATCGGCGAATGGCATTTACTTTTGATTGTTTTGGTATTAGGTGCAAACAATGAAGACATCTCGAACACCAAACAACTGGACTAACATCCTCTTTTTCAGCCTCACGCCGCTTCTCGCCATCGCCGGCATTTACTGGCTTTATGCGAGCGGCAGGGGAGTTCCTGCGGCCACATGGGTATTGACCGCCATCGGGCTATACGCAACCGGTCTGGGAATCACCTCCGGCTATCACCGGCTCTTTGCGCACAAAACCTATGACGCCCCCTGGCCCATCCGGCTCTTCTTTCTGGTCATTACCAGCGGCTCATTCGAAGGCTCGGCACTCGAGTGGTCGTCCGATCACCGCACTCACCACCGCTTCGTCGATACCGACAAAGATCCCTATAATATCAAGGCAGGTTTTTGGTTCGCCCATATTGGCTGGCTTTTCAAGCGACCGAGCCCCCCCTTGCTCTATGACAATGTGACCGATCTTCTCCGCGATCCGCTCATTCGGTTTCAACATCGATACTACATTCCACTGGCCATTCTGGTCAGTTTTGGGATCCCTACACTGATCGCTTCGTTGTGGGGCGACCCTTGGGGCGGATTTTTTGTCGCCGGCGTCACCCGCATGGTGTTCAATCATCACGCCACCTTTTGCATCAATTCCGTCTGCCATTATCTTGGAACACAACCTTATTCCGACCGCCATACGGGCCGCGACAGCTGGATCACCGCCATTTTTACCTACGGTGAGGGTTACCACAACTATCACCATGAATTCCCGGGGGATTACCGAAACGGCATCCGCGCCTGGCACTGGGACCCAGGCAAGTGGCTCATCTATGGTTTGAAAAAAGTCGGACTGGCCCGAAATTTAAAAAAGGTGCAACCCGATCGTATTTTTCAGGCCCGGCTGGAAATGGATGAAAAAAAGTTGGTGCAAAAGCTGGCAACACATCCCGGTTTGGCAAAAATCGACTGGCACCATCTCGTCTCGAAGAACCGCCAGCGTTTGATTGACGCCCATGCCCACTTCCTGAAACTGAAACAGGACTACAAGAGGCTGAAAAGCGAGAAAATGGATTATGTGGCCGATCAGATGGAAAAAGTACACGCCGAAATCCAGAAGGCGCGGGAAAATTTCGAACGCTCGTTGACTGAGTGGCGGATGCTCCTGAGAAATCCCGTTGTCGCTTAGGGGCACTTCATCTCGTCATTAAATCGTTTTCTCATACCCCAATCCGTCAAGATAAAAAAAATCGGATTTCGCCGTTGAAAACTCCGACCGGCAACGAGGGCACTCCATAATGTTTTTCTCCAAGATGACATTGGCCATAGTTGAAATCTCGCCTTGAATCGGCGAATCAAAAACATTTTCGCATTTTTTGCAACGCACTAAAAGCAGGCGGCAAATAATACGGTGGAAAGTCAGCAACGCATGGACAATAATCCCGGCCAACTCCTCTACAGAATACTTTTCCAAAGCTCCCAGCGCCGTTCCGTACGGTGGCGCAAGAGGGATCGAATGATCTGCAAGCACGGGGAAATAATCGATTTGAAATTGCTGCAAAGCCGCTTTTGCAATGATCTCGTTTGGGTTCATTTCAAGTTTCAGGATCAGATGAAACAGCCCGGTCAACAGCCTGTTGATTTGGATCCAATTGATCATCCCCAGATCATAGTCCGGATGAACCTTCGGAAAGGGAACGTCTTTCGCAATCCAGGTGGTCATTAAAGCCCGTTTTTTCTTGATCTCACCAATCGGTTCGATGAGCCCTCCCTCTTCAAAATCCTTCTCAATCCTGTGGATAGTCGAGAGATGACAAGAGAGCCGCTCCGCCAAACGGACTGAGGTTAAAAAATCGATCTCCCGTTTCGTCGGGCAATGATGCGCAACGGATAACAAATAGAGAATATCCGCCCGGATGACGGCTCCATACGCATAACGATACCTCATGAGCGGATTCTTGCTTAAAATGAGATGGTGGTCCTGCAATTTATGAGATGGCTCCAAATGATCATAGAGAATACCCCATTTGGAGAGCACAGAATCTCGGACACGCCATTTTCCTGCAGGGGCATGGATCAACAAGGGGGTCTCTTTCCACGAAGTGGACCGGCTTTTTTTGCATTTTTCAATAACCCCTCTCCATTGGAGAGAATCAATCTTCTCCAAAAGCCCTCCCAAAAATCGGGACGCCCATTCGTCGTTTGCATCGCGGATAAGTGTGGAAAGCCTCTCAGCATTCACCAAAGAACCGTAACGTTTAAGCCACCCCCATATTCCCTCGTAAAGCCGTCCATTCAACCGCGCTCCGTATCCGGAGACCATTAGTGCGGATTCGATATCAACCGAATAATGATTGACGCCGCCGGTTCCGTTGAAACCGATTCGGTTCCATTGAGCCCGGATAATATCCCCAATGTGGAGAAAAAGGATCTGGTTATACTTTTTTTGTAACTTCACCATAGCCCAATTGCGCAAACATGCTGATGAGTATCTGCTTGAATCCGTCCGACGGATCATGCGTTCGACACCACTTGCCCGCAAGAAACATCTCGTCCTGCGTGGGTTTTAAAGCCAACAGATCTTCCACATGATAGCCTCCCCGATCGGCAGAGGCATAGACCTTGAAAAAAATCTGATCGCGGCGGGAGGCAAAATAAACGGTGAGAGACCTGCCAAATTTCGAAATCTCGGCACGTTCTTTAAACCCCCCTGGAAGCCCCATGGTTGTAATCTGATCGGGCCCCGAATTGATCCATTTCTCGGAAAGGCCATAGTTTCTAGCCACAATTTGAACTGCCTCAGTCAAGAGAGGGGGCCAAGGAACCGGAAAAAGAGTGTCGATATCTTTCGTCGTGCGATCGATCATGCCGGTTAAGATAAGGGCGGCACCTCCACAGATACCCAGATCAATCGGCGTTCCACCTAATTGCTCATACACTGCACCCAAGGCATTAAGAAATTTAAGTAGTTGATTTTTATTCATTTTCATAAAAATAATTTTAA
>JACQOY010000237.1 GCA_016207765.1 Deltaproteobacteria bacterium
GCACCGTCCTGGTCCGAGGCAAGGGTGACCGGATCGCCGCCATCAATGGCCACCTTCATCACCGTGTCGCCGTCGAAGGTAACCCAATAAACACTTGTACCGTCGACCGCGATGCGATCGGGAAGGTTCTGGCTGGAGGCAAGAGTCACCGGAGTTCCGCCGTCAATGGCCACCTTCATCACCGTCCCTTCGCTATTTTTGTTGGTCCAGTAAACGCTGGTGTCATCCACCGTAATGCCGTGGGGAGAACTCTGTCCCGAGGCAAGCTCAACCGGATCGCCGCCGTCGATTGACACCTTCATCACCGTGCCGCTACCGCTGTTTGTCCAGTAGACACTGGTTTCATCGACAGCGATTCCCCACGGAGTGCTTTGTCCCGAGGCAAGCTCAACCGGATCGCCACCGTCGATGGCCACCTTCATCACCGTGCCGCCGCTGGAGTTTACCCAATAAACGCTGACATCATCAACGGCAACGCTGATAGGGACATTTTGTCCCGAGGCAAGCTCAACCGGATCGCCGCCGTCGATGGCCACCTTCATCACCGTGCCGCCGCCGTAGGTTACCCAGTAAACGCTGGTATCGTCCACGGCGATGCCGAAGGGAGAACTCTGGTCCGAGGCGAGCGTGACGGGAGTGCCTCCGCCGGTGTCCCCGCCATCGTCTTCGCCGTCATCCCCATCGTCGACCACCTCGTTCTGGGCGGTGCTACAACGGATCATCAGGGTCATAAGGAAAAAAACCGCCGCCACGGACAAATAATTTTTCAACTTTCCTCTCTTCATGTTTGACAGGCATTGTCCTTATCCTCTAGATTGGAGTCAAGACAAATTCTCCCGCTGCAAAAAAAGGCGTCCCATGAACCGGCTCAAAAAAATCCCGCCTCTCATCTTTTTTTGCCTCTTTTTTGCGCTGGCGGCCTGCGCGAATGTCCATCAAATCGATCGCGGACGCCTCTCAAGAAAAACCATGCAACTCGAACCGATGCCTCATCAGAAAACTTTCATCGACGAAGCGCACTCCATCCGCGAAGGGGCCGCAGGCGGGGTGGACCAGAATGCCGGAGGTGGTTGTGGATGCAATTAAAAAGGGATGCCGGATCCTCCTCCTGATCGTTTGTCTGGAACGATCGGCCGTCGCCCGGACGAAATTCGAACTGATCATGAGTTTCATGAATCAGAACGGACACGAGGGGAAACAGGTTTTCGACGGTTCGGGCGACGAAGAAACACAGGTTTATGAACCGATCCTTTTTCTGGAGAGTCAGATCACCCCCAACACCAAAATTTTCGGCAACTTTTTGGCGGACCTCTGGTCCTCCGCTTCCGAGGCGATTTTTGACACAAACACGGGGGCCTCCGGCCGCGCCGTGGCGGGGGGAACGCCCGAGACCACTTTGAAAAGGCGGATCGCCTTTGACTTTGGGGCATCCCAAAAAATCAGGACATGGACCCTGACCCCCCGCGTCGGATACGCTTATGAATTCGACTACCGCTCCATCAACGGCGGCTTACGGATCGACAAAAGCTTTGCCAAAGACAATTTCATCCTCTCTTTGGACTACCGCGCCTATTTCGACAAGGCCCGTCCGCTCGATGCGGCGAGCGGCGAGTTTACCTCCTGGGAAGCCAAAACGGTTCACACGGTCAACATAAGCGCCTCCCAGATTTTGACCCCTTCCGATCTGATTCTTGCCGGCTACAGCTTTACCCATCAATCCGGGTTTCTTGCGGGAACCGGAAATTCCGTTGACTTAAACGGGGCCCGCGTTAATGAGGTTCTGCCCGATCGGCGCCTTCGAAACGCCGTCACCCTCCGTTACGTCCACGGCTTCACCGATTCCCTGGCGGCCCATCTCGATTACCGCCTCTACTTCGATAACTGGGGATTTCTGGCCCATACCGCCGAACCTTCCCTTTATCTGGGATTCAACGATGACGCGGGCCTGATCAGGTTTTTCTACCGATTTTATCTTCAGAACGCCTCGACTTATTACCAGGATTCTTTCCCGGTTCAGAAAAGATTCATGACAAGCGATTCGGATCTGGCCTCTTTTCAGGCCCATGAAGGGGGAACGATGATCGGTTACGAATGGGATAGGCGCGGCTGGCTCAAGGCGATCACGGTAAGCGGCACCGGCCTTTATTACCGCCGCACCAACGGTCTGAGCGCCGGAATTTATCAGGTGGGTTTTGGAGGGGCCTTCTGATGGAGTCGGCGGAACTGATCCGGCAACAACGCATCCTGATGGGCTCGCCTTTCACCATCCAGGCCTACGCGTCCCATCACGCCCCTTTAGAATTCATCCACCGGTCGATCCGGCTCGCCTTCGGCGAAATTGCGCGCATCGAAGACCTCCTTACCGATTTCCGTCCGAGCCCTTTAAACGAAATCAACGCCATGGCAGGCATCCGACCGGTTCAAGTGTCCCGCGAAATTTTTGATCTCCTTGAATTGTGCCTGCAGATATCAAGAGATTCCGAGGGGGCTTTTGACATCACTTACGCCTCAGTCGGTCTCTTGTGGCGGGATGCGATGAAAACAGGCATTCCCCCAAACCTTAAAGATCTCGACCGGGCGAAACGGTTTGTCGATTTTCGGAAAATCGGGATGGATCCCTCGATTCGGGAAGTTTTTCTTCCGCATAAAGAAATAAAAATAGGCTTGGGCGGCATCGGCAAGGGTTATGCCGTCGACCAGGCCTTTCATTTGCTCAAAAATCTGGGAGTTGAAAATTTCGCCGTCAACGGCGCCGGCGACATTCGTGTTCATTCCTCCCCGTCTGCGCCGCGCCCTTGGCGAATCGGCATTCGCAATCCTTTTACCGAAAGGGATGTCGCCATGGGGTCGCTTCAGGTCCGAAACGGCGCCATTGCCACTTCCGGAGATTACGAACGCTTTTTTCGCCATCGCGGGATCAAATATCATCATGTGCTCGACGGCCGCACGGGTGAAATCACGGAAGGGATCTCCAGCGTCACCATTATGGCGGCCAGCACGGTGACGGCGGATATCTGCGCCACAACCGCCATGGCACTTGGCTCTGGGGAAGGGCTTAAGTTTCTGGAACGGAAGAGAGGCGTATCCGGATTTCTGGTGACAGCCGGCGGATCCGTTCTCAAAACGGAAAATTTGAAAACGTCCGAAGCCGTGTACTCTTGAAGGGTGCTTATCCATGATAGATCAGATTGATTTCACGCATTTTTCCCTTTTCACCCTGATTGCCATTTACGCCTCCGGTTTTCTGGTCTCCCTGACCCCCTGCATCTATCCCATGATCCCGATCGTCATCGGATATTTGGGAAATCAGACGGGCGGCCGCAGGCGTCGTCTTTTGGCGGCGCTCTCCTTCGTTTTGGGACTTTCGTTGGTCTATACCGCGATGGGTCTTGCGGCGGCCCTCACGGGAAAAATGTTCGGGGAAGTGACAATGAATATTTATGTCTATGTCGGTTTTGGGATATTTCTTCTTTTTCTGGGGGGTTCCATGATGGATTGGTATTCCATTCCCCTTCCGCGGTTTCTGCAAGCCGGCGGAGACAAGGCGGAAGGAGCGGTCTCCCTTAAAACCTCCTTTTTGGTGGGGGCCTCATCGGGCCTGGTGGCTTCTCCCTGTAGCGCCCCGGTGGTCGTAAGCCTGCTTTTTTATATCGCCACCCAGAAACAGTTTTTTCGCGGCGCAGTGATGATGCTGGTTTTTTCTCTGGGAATGAATACACTTCTTCTGATTCTGGGGATTTCCGCCGGTTTTGTCCGCACCTTGCCGCACCCCGGAATCTGGATGGTCGCCGTCAAAAAACTGATGGCTTTTCTTATCTTGGGAAGCGGCCTTTATTTCATTTTCCGGGCGGGTCAATTGTTCCAAACTTGAATGCAGGCCCGCCGCAATCTTAAGCCCCTTGCGGCCGAGTTCTTCAAAGGGATGTCATGAAACGTTTCATTCTTGCAGGGTCTTTGTTTTTTTGCATTCTTGCCGTGGGCGGCGCCGGAACGGCGGAAGAGGAGATACCCGGTGATTTTACCCTGGCCTCCCTCGACGGCAAAACCGTTTCCCTGCACGACTATCTGCATCAAAAAATCATTGTCATCAATTTCTGGGCCGCCTGGTGCGACGCCTGCGAAGAAGAAATGCCCCTCCTTCTCAATCTCAAAAACAAATATGCCTCCCGGAAAAATGTCGTTTTTCTCGGAATCAATGCGGGTGATTCGGAGAGAAGCGCCCAAAAATTTGTCGAGAAGACGGGCTATTCCTACGAAATTCTCCTCGACCACAACAAAAGCGTCGCGCGTAAATTCAGGGTTCTGGGAATTCCCCAAACTCTGGTGATTTCGAGGGAGGGAAAAATCGTCTACCGACAGGGACGCCCGCCGGAAGACCTCCGGATTGCCGAAGGCGCCGAATCGGCGCGATAGAAAACCGTAAAGCTGTCATAATGCACCGTTACGGTGCTGATCACAGTCACTCCGTCTTCCCCATGAGCGGAATATTCATCCTGACCCGCCCGTCCGAAGAGGCCGTATCCATCCCCCTGCGCCTCAAAGGGACCCGGAAAACCGTTAGCCGTTTTGACAATGGTTGCCCCGTCAAAAACAAGCTCGCCAATCAATGCCTCTTTGCCCAAACGAGGGGAATGATCCCCCCAAAAGAAAAACCGGACCCACCCGTCGCCCCGCCTAAAGGCAATACCCGGCACATCCATAATGACTTCCTCATCAATCACCGGATGGCCCGACTCGTCGGTCACCTCAAACCATTCGCCGTTTTCATACGGCTCCTCTTCAACCCCGACAAAAACAAGCGGCTCCAAGTCACCTCCGTTCCAGTTGGCAAACTTGATAAAATTGAACTTGGCCATTACCGGTTCGACGCACGATTCCTCATCCTCTTCCCCTTCTTCTTCCTCTTCTTGTGATTCGTCGGCATCGTCTTCTCCCGAATTCTCTTCTTCTTCTTCTTCAGCCTCATCGTCATCATAACAGGCGCCAACCGTATCGCCATGTTTCAGATGCGCCACGTAAGTAACCGAGTGGAGATCCACGCAAATCGTTTCCGCGTTTTCCGGATTGCCGGGCGGGCGATGACAGATGGAGACTTTGCGACCGTCGTCGCAGAAGGAAGCATCTGCCCCATCGTTGCTGTCCGCCTCATCCGCATCATCCATCCCGGCAGAGGGCTGTTCATCCGCATCGTCGCAAAGTCCGATACCGTCACCATCGCTATCAATGGGACAAAGCACCCCCTCCTCATCGTTGCAAAGGGCCTGAGAGCCGACACGTGAAATCCTTCCCAAATCGAGCGGCAGGGGGTCGGGCATGACCGGCAGAAATGACGAGGCGGTCCGGTTAAAGGTTATGGTGGCGATAAATTCCCCGCCGTGCAGAAAACTGATGATATAGGAAATACCGACCTTTACCGTGAGGGAAAAAGAACAGTCTGTATTGAAAGTCCCTGTATAAGAACGCCCCTCTTCATCCATGGCAAGGACCTGATCAACCTCACAGCCTTCTTCAATCGATTTTTTGGCGCTTTTCGACAAAGACGACACCGTGGAGCCATCAGTGAAACTTCCGGTAATCGACCGAAGATCGGAAGAAGCCTCAGCCCCTGCTTCCCCCTCATCTCCATCCCCTTCCGTCATTGGGGCAACACCGCAGTGGAGACACAAGGCCAGACAGGCGACAAGAACCAAAGGGATTTTGTTAAAATGTATCATGGTGAGAAACTTGATAAGCAAAAAACTTGCCATTTTAGGGATAAAGTAAATCTGCCGTATTTCCGGAAGGTTGGGTGGGTGAAAAAAAGAGGAAAAACCGTTTAAGGGCGAAGATTTACCCTCCCTCGTCGGGAAACCGGTAACAAATTGTTCTTTTGCAAAAAAACCTCGACTTTTGCCCCTGAAATAAGCTAAAAGGCTCCCTCCCAAAAATGATATAAGAAAAAGGCCCATAAATAATGGACATTGAAAAAATCAGGAATATCGGGATCTCCGCCCACATCGATTCGGGAAAAACTACCCTGACCGAGCGGATTCTCTACTACACCAAAAAGATCCACAAGATCGAGGAGGTCCGCGGCAAATCGGGCGTCGGTGCCACCATGGATTTCATGGACCTGGAGCGCGAAAAAGGGATCACCATCCAATCGGCCGCCACCTACGCCGAATGGAAAAACAACGTCATCAACATCATCGACACCCCGGGGCATGTCGATTTCACCATCGAGGTGGAACGAGCCCTCCGCGTCTTGGACGGAGCAATCCTTGTTCTCTGTTCCGTTTCGGGGGTGCAAAGCCAGTCGATCACCGTTGATCGGCAGATGACCCGCTACCATGTGCCCCGCATCGCCTTTGTGAACAAAATGGACCGGGCGGGAGCCGATCCCGTCCGTTGCACGCACCAACTTCGCGACAAACTCGGCCACAACGCCCACATGATCGCCATGCCCATCGGCGCCGAGGAGAAGTTCCAGGGAGTGATCGACCTGGTCGATATGAAGGCAAATTACTATGACGGCGACAACGGCGAAAAGGTGCGAATGGAGGAAATTCCGGCCAACCTCCTCTCCCACGCCAAGGAACTCCGCCACGAGCTGGTGGCCGCCATGGGGGATTTTGATGATGAGGTGGCCCATCTCTATCTTGAAGACAAGGATGTACCCGCCGATCTTCTCCGCAAGGCCATCCGGAAAGCAACCTTAAGCCTCAAATTTATTCCCGTCATGGTCGGCTCGGCCTACAAAAACAAGGGGGTTCAACTCCTTTTGGATGCCGTTTGCCATTACCTCCCCAACCCGACGGAAGTACTCAATGAGGCCCACGACCAGCGCAACGACGAAGCTAAAGTAGTGCTTGAATCAACGCCGGATAAACCCTTTGTCGGCCTTGCTTTTAAGCTTGAAGATGGCCGGTTTGGCCAGCTGACTTACATGCGCATCTATCAGGGAAAAGTGGCCAAGGGGGACTGGATTGTCAATTGCACGAATGAGAAAAAAGTCAAGGTTCCCCGGCTGGTCCGGATGCATGCCGATGAGATGAACGATATCGATTCCGCCTCCGCGGGCGACATTGTGGCGATGTTCGGCGTGGAATGCGCCTCGGGAGAAACATTCACCGACGGCACGATCCGCTATACCATGACCTCCATGCATGTGCCGAACGCCGTGATTTCGCTTGCAGTAGCCCCCAAGGACAAGACCACTGCGGCCAATTTTTCGAAGGCCTTGAACCGTTTTTCGAGGGAAGACCCCACCTTTCGCGTGCACCGCGATGAAGAAAGCGCCCAGACGATTATTTCCGGGATGGGAGAGCTTCACCTCGAAATTTACATCGAGCGAATGAAACGCGAATACAACTGCGAGGTGATTGCCGGCCAGCCCCAGGTGGCCTACCGCGAAACCATCACCCAGAAAACCAATTTCATGTACCAGCACAAGAAACAGACCGGAGGTTCGGGCCAGTACGCCAAGATCGGCGGGGTTTTTGAACCGCTCCCGCTCGATGCGGTCAATACCTACGAGTTCGTGGACGAGATCGTGGGGGGAAAAATCCCGCGTGAATTCATCCCGTCATGCGACAAGGGTTTTCAGACACAATTGAAAAAGGGGCTGTTGATCGGCGCCCCGGTTGTCGGCTTCCGGGCCATCATCGACGATGGCGCCTACCACGATGTCGACTCATCCGACATGGCGTTTCAGATCTGCGCCCAGACGGCGGTCCGCGAGTTTTACGCCAAGTGCAAACCGGTCATCCTCGAACCGATCATGCGGCTTCAGACCCAGGCGCCGGAAGAGTTTCAGGGGGCCGTTGTCGGGCAGATCAATCAGCGAAGAGGGATGATCGCGGGAACCGGCACCTCCAACAAATATGTCCAGGTCGATGCGGAGGTCCCGTTATCCGAAATGTTCGGCTATTCAACCGATCTGCGGAGCGCAACCCAGGGGAAGGGGGAATTCCAGATGGAATTCCTGCGCTACGCCCCGGTGCCCCGCAACGTGCAGGAAGAGTTGATGAAAAAATACCAGGAAAAAAGGGCGGCAGAAAACAAATAATGAGTCTTCATTTGATCTTCAACGAACTGCGCCAATTGCAGACAAGCCTTCAAAAGGCCTCTGATCGGCTTTGGGCGATTCGAAAGTCGATTACCGTCGCCCATCATCAGGGACAACTTGAGACCGATTTTTTACCCCGAAGACTCATCGCCCTGAAAAACGAGGAAGAGATCCGGTTCGACAATCTTCTGGATCAGCTCAAGGGGGTCATCTCGTCAAATCTGGGAAGAGCGCTTCTCCCCCTGAATTCTTCGGATGATGTCAAAGTCATCATCGGCATCCGCAAAACCATCCGTTACATCCGCAACGCGTTTGCCGGTGAACTCCCGTTGAGTTTCGCCCTCGACAAAATCCACCAGTCCCTCCCTAGCCGCGGCGCGACGAATGGGTAGCAAGGCAAAATAAGAGAGTCCTTTTGACGAAGCAATTTTCTTATCCCGCCAGCCACATCTGCCGGCGAAACAGTTCGACCCCGAGCGGCTTACGAAAATTGCGAAGACAAAGGGACTCTCTTGTTTTGCTGTTGGTTTGTCAACGCGAAGGAAGCCGTTTGAATTTTTTTTCGGCCCCAAAGCGCCGGATGAACTCGCCAAATATCTTGTCCCCCAGTTTTTTCAAATGATCGATGTGGAGGGGGGTTTCCCTTCGGATGGCTTCCGAATCGATGGAATCATCCGAAGCCTCGATCTCGCGGCGGTTATCCGGAACTCTAAGCCATCTCTCGATCATTTTTCGGTCCACCTCCAGATGGAACTGGAAACCATAAACCCTGTCGCCAAAGCGAAACGCCTGGTTCAAACAAAATTGAGATGAGAGCAAATGGACGGCCCCGGATGGAATATCAAAGGTGTCGCCGTGCCATTGGAATATTTTTTCCGCCGGCTTGAAGTGTTTAAGAATCGGGTCGTTTTTCCCTTCCGCCGTCAGGGCGACATCGTACCAGCCGATTTCTTTCACGGGATTTTTGGCCACCCGCCCCCCCAGGGCCTTGGCGATCAGCTGGGCCCCAAGGCAGATGCCCAAGACCGGGAGATTCCGTTTCAGCGCCTCTTGGATCATCGTCACCTCAAAGACCAAGTGGGGATGGATTGAAGTTTCATCAACATTCATCGGCCCACCGAGAATGACAAGCCCGTCATAACCCTCCAGTGAGGGCTTCAGATCGGGTTGCCGGCCGAAATTCACGTAACGGATCCTGAACCCCGCCCCCTTGAAAAGGGGGGCAAGAGTCCCCAGCGCCTCATGGGCGACATGTTGGCAGACAAGGAGTTTTTTCATTAAATAAAATCCCCCCGCCGGAGGGCCGGACAGGGGAATTTTTGTTATCCTACCTCGCTTCAGCCGTCAATCGTAAGTCGGGATGGAAAAATTATCCCCTGTGTTGCTGATCAGCTCGACATCGTCCCCTTCAAAGAGGGCGTTGTCCTCGAAGGTCGCATCCACATCGGGCGACAGCGTGAAGGGAAATGAGGCTTCTCCCCACGCCAGTTCTGTTTCCAGCGCCGTGCAATTTGCCGCGTCGGCATAAGCCGGTAATTCGGTGCCGTCCTCCGGCATCCGGACGCAGAAGGTTCCGGGAATATCCTCCACCGACGACATATCGGACTCGATCGTAAAGAGGGAATATTCGCCGGTTCCAAAACTCCCCCGTCCCCCGGTTTTGGTGGTAATTTCCCAGATTGAATCATCTTCATTGATTCCCCGGTCATATTTGGTGACAATGAAATCGCCCGTCCCCACAACCGGATTGCCGTCGGCATCCAGTTCGACCCGGCCGGTGATTCGCGAGCGGCTTTTGAAGAGAATATTATCCTCTTCGGCGGCGATATCGTCATCCAACCCGCTGTAGATGGATGCTTGGGCATATTGGAGATCCAGATACCCCACAGTTGTCCCCTCCTCTTCGCTCTCGCCGTAAGAGGCGATGACCACCTGGAGGTTTTGGAGAAAATTTCCCCGTTCCTCCGGATACCAGATGTTGTCGCCCGTTACGTCGTACATCGAGGCAACTCGCACAACACCGCTTGAATCGGCGCCGTAAAGGGTCACATAGTGACTGTCTTCCTCATCCTGTTCGGAGATACAGTCGAAATAACGATCGTCAGTAGTTCCGTTGGATATGGGGTCGTAGAAGGCCATCTCCAGCGAGTCCCCTTCATTGAGCGCTGTAGCGCCGGTACAGTCGATATTCGGGTCTTCCGAAAAAATCCCCTCGACCGTATTCCGAAAGTCGTCGAGCAGGACACGCACGCGGGTCACCGGCGCCACCTCGTCGTCCGGGCTCCCGAAGACGTCGGTCAGGACCGTGACATTATCGTCTTCCAGATAAGTGTCCCATTCATCGCTCGTCCCATCGACAGCGGCGCGAAGGGCCGGTGAAACAGAGGCGTCCCCGTCCGAGGCCTCGACGCTCAAGACCAGCGCAGAGGCGGTCGCCTCGATTTTTCCGCCAATCGTCGAGGTGTCGAGGCCCGATTCGGTGGTTCCCGTCTCGGTGCCTCCAACATCCCCTCCCCCCTGACATCCGGCAAACGCAAGCCAAAAAATAACACCCAATGCAAGATATGTGATCTTCATATTTTTGTATGTTCCCTTCTGTGATGAAACATCGCGAGGCGCATGTCATTGGTTCTCCTATTTTTACTTCGCAAAGTCTTCGCTTTGCTACGCGGGCAAGCAGAGCTTGCCCTTGTATGCCCTCGCGGAATTACACAGAAGGCCTCCCCTCTTTTGCATCCGGCACCTTTGTTACCGGATAAAGTTGAATGTTCAGCAAAGCCACCTCTTCCGGTTCGGTGTCGTTTGCCACCAGCTTGAGAATTTCCTGACGGAATTCCCTGATTTTAGCCCGCAACTGCGGCAGGCGCTCTCTCTTGACCCCCAGGGTCATGGAACTGGCGTCACGA